>JAZLFY010000034.1:0-9166 GCA_045616025.1 Acutalibacteraceae bacterium
AAAGACAAAAAGAATAAATAATTCTTTCTTTTATGGGTTTTTGCATAATTTTTTCGCATGCTTTACTGTAAATTTCAAGTTGCGCAGCATAGCGGTCTTTAAGTATGTTTATATCGTCAACCTTATCGGTTTTAAAATCGACCACCACTATTTCGCCGTTTTCTTCAAAACACAAATCAACCGCACCCTGAACAAGTATATTTACATCTTTTGGTATATCGGATTTTTCTTTAAGCACCTCGCTTGCCGGCATCTCGGTTAAAAATCGCATTTCACGGTCGGTTTTATCCGCCGAAACAATACGGGTGTAAAGACTGCTTTCGAAAAATCTTTTAATTGCAGGAATATCAATAACACCGGCTTCACTTTCGGTAATAAATTTCATATCAAGCAATCTTTCAATTTCACCGTCAACACCGTCGGGTTTACTAAAATCAATATACTGCATAACATGGTGCATTGCCGTACCCTTACCTGCGGCATCAAGTCCGCCGCTTAACATAAAGGCAGGTTTTGCATTAAAGGCAAAACGCTCGGCTTCTTCCCCATTTGCCGCCGTTGAAACAGAAACCTTTGCAGGAATATCGCAAAGATGCGAATAAGGGTATTCAAACCCGAAAATCTCATTCATTTTCTTTGCCATTTCGTTTTCGCTATCGGCAAAAAGAGCGTCTTCTGTTTCGTTATTACTTATCGGCTCATTATCAACTTTTATAAGTGAAAAGTTGATTTTACTGTCCGTCAAAACAGAATTAACCTTAACTTCAAACATTTTGCCTATTTTTTCAAAATCTTTGTGCAGAACAGAACAGTTGAGTATCCAATCTGACATACAGTTAGCCGACAGAAATGTTGTTTTATCAATAAGTGAAGATGCATTCATTCTGTGCGATAAAGTTTTTAATCTATTTTCGACATTACTTACCGTACACACAAAACAAACACGGTCAATGGCACGGGTTGCGGCAACATAAAGTTTTCTTAGTTCTTCTTCTGCCGATTTAATCTTTGCTTTATATTCGGCAGAACGGTGACCGACGGTTTTAATGTCCTCGTCCGCCTGATAATCAAAATAATTAAAAACAATACCGTTTTTGTTGTCATAAAGAATACGGCTTATTTGGTCTTTTTTATTAAACTTACCGGATAGGTTTGCAAGAATACAAACCGGAAACTGCAAACCCTTTGATGCATGCATAGTCATTATTTTTACGCCGCCGTCGGATGCAGTTGCCGATTTAAGTGCCTTTTCGGGAAGCATTGAAAGATGTTTTAAAAATCCGTAAATTCCGCCGCCCAAAGCAGTAGAATATTCGTAAGCCAATCGCAAGAAAGTAAACAGATTTTCCCTTCTTGCAACACCGCTTGACATGGCAGAATAAATATTCGGCAAATCGGTTGTTTCAAATATTTTATTCACTGTTTCGCCCACAGAGTTGACTGCGGCAAACTTTCGCAAATCAGACAAAACCCGAATAAATTTTTCTGCTTTACGGTCCCCGTTTTGCACACTTAAAAGCAATGCGGAATAAAGTGAACCGTCCTTTGATTTTATCCTTATTCGTGCCATATCGTCGGGCGAAAAAGCAAATACGGGCGACATCAAAACGCCAAGAAGCGAAACATCGTGTTTCGGGTTATCAATTATCTTTAAAAATGCCGTCATAAAGGAAATTTCATCCGTTTCAAGATATGCTTCGGCTGAAAAACTTACAGGTATTCCGGCAGAAGAAAGTTTATCGGCTATAACACTTCCGTTTTTGGATACAGCACTTAAAAGTATGGCAATATCCGAATAGGTAATTTGACGCATTTTGTCCTTTTCGGTTATTATTTTGCCCTCTTTCATCAAATCTTGTATATAACCGGTAATTGCTTTTGCCTCACTGTTTATACGGTCTTCATCCGAATCAAAACTGTCAACAATAAGCACATCAGATTCTATTGAATCGGTTTCGGGGAATTTTTGTTTTGCATCTAATTTATCCTCATCTTCGTAAAGAAGCGAGCCGCACTGACCTGCCATTAAAAGAGAAAAGAAATAATTTACCGTTTCGCAAACACCTTTACGGCTTCGGTAATTTTCGGAAAGCGGAATTTCAATCGCCGAACTGTTTTGGTCCTTACAACTGATCTTTCGGTTTATGAAATTTTGCGGATTAGAGCCCCTGAAACCGTATATGCTCTGCTTAACATCGCCAACGGTAAAAAGGTGTTCTTCCTTGTTTGAAAGAACATAAAAGAGCATATATTGCAGGTCATTAATATCCTGATACTCGTCCACCAAAACCTCGTCATAAAGTCCGATTATCTCTTTTGCTTTATCGGAAATCTGCAATTCTCCGTCCTCGAAAGAACAGATAAGATTACACATAAGTTGTTCGGCAAAAGCAAAGGTCAAAACATTTTCTTCACGGTACTTTTCAAACAGCTCGTCATAATATTTATCTAAAATCAGAACAAGAAGTTTAACCGCAGGATAAAGATAATCTTTTTGCTTTTGCATTACCGTAATGTCTTCATAAAAAATACCGTTAAGGGTTTTTAATGCACTTTGGTAATGGCTCTTTAACGAAGAATAATTGTTATACGATTCATTTGTTAAATCTTTTTTAACTGAAGGGAATTTATTTGTTTCAACTGACCTTAAATTGTTTAAAGACTTTTGATATTCACAATTTAAAATCATATCTTTAATTTCTAAGTAAATGTCAAGCTGCTCTTGTAAACATTCATTAACTTTTTCGTTATTGCTCGGTAAATACGGTGCTTCGTCAAGCATTAAAACAAGCGTATTTACCATATCTTCAATAATATCCTGTGCCTGTTTCATAAAGCCCTTAATCCACGGATGATTATTATCAATATCCGTTTCGTACGGCTTTACTAAATCGCCGATAACCTTTTTGGGGAACGGTCTGTTCATAGCATAGATGAATATTCCGTCTACCGTTTCTTTGAATTTTTCAAGGTCATATTCACAACCGCAAACAGTTAAAAGGCGCAAAAATGCTTCATCCTTGTTTTCAAAATAAGGCGCAACAATGCCATTTAAAACATCATTGTTTATTTCGGTCAAATCGTCACCGTTGCTCATTTTAAAATCGGGAGAAATGCCGAATTCGGCAAAATTTTCCCTTATTTTTGAAATACAGAAAGAGTCTATGGTACATATATCCGCACCGGCAAGTAACATTTTTTGCTTTAAAAGATTTTTGTTTTCTCTGTTTGATTTAATTTCTTCATAGAGCCGTTTTTCAATTCTTCCGCGCATTTCGGCGGCGGCGGCATTTGTAAAGGTTACTACAAGAAAACGGTTGGCATCAATCGGGTTTTTGGCATCTGTCATTTTTCTTATAATCCGTTCTACCAAAACGGCGGTTTTGCCGGAGCCTGCGGCGGCGGAAACGAGAATATTGCCGGTCGCATCTATTGCTTTTTGTTGACTTTTGCTAAACTCATCATATTTTATCAATATTCTCTACCCCGCTTTCCATTTTTTCTATAATTTCATCATTAGTAAGTTTAGGCACTTTCTTTATGTCCTTAACATCGGCTTTGCAAATTAACTTGAAGTCGCAATAATCACACGCCCCTTTGTCGCCGTCAAGTGGCGAAACATCAATTTTACCGTCAAGTATTTTTTCGCCGGTTGATTTGATTGCCTTTTCAAGGAAATCAAATATTTTATTGAAATCTTCAAAACTTACAAAGTGACCTTTATTTCTTCCGTCATGTTTAGATATAAAAGTACCCGTATTGCCTTTATCCATACTTTCAACAAGTTCATCATCATCAAGCATAAAGGTATCCATTTTTAAACTTGAATCCCTCTTTTGGGCGGACGGCATATAGAATATACCTGCCGGCAAATTACCGATTTTACCGTCTTTACATATTGCATAAAGATAAATTAACATCTGCATATTAAGTCCGTAAAGCGCATCGGCAAGTTTAAAGGTACGGCTTCCGGTTTTGTAGTCAATAATTCTGACATAATCACCGAATTTATCAACACGGTCAACATAACCCGTAAGATTAACTGAACACTCATCATTTATGGGAATAGAAATTGTATCCATATCGCCTTCATAACCTATATGAAATTCGCAGGCAACCGGCTCAAAATCGGTTTGTGCAAAGTCTTTTGCAATAAAAGATACAACATATTTTACACTTCTTGAAATGTTATCTACAATAAACTTCAGTTGCTCATTTTCAACCGTTCTGTAACCCTTAACACCGT
The DNA here is from genome assembly GCA_045616025.1 of Acutalibacteraceae bacterium. GTDB lineage: Bacteria > Bacillota > Clostridia > Oscillospirales > Acutalibacteraceae > UBA737. The sequence continues at coordinate 4,247 of JAZLFY010000034.1, forward strand.
CTAAATATTCTTCTATCAGCCGGTCAACCTCGTCGGAAATTTCAGTTTCGGTCAGTTTAGATAAATTCTTTTTATATCTTTTGACCATATTTTCAAGGATATAATGAACAATAAGACCTCTTTGCATATTATCAAAAGATGCGGTTTGCAATTCTTTTACATTTAAGCCGTAAAGACAAAAGTACTCAAAAGGACAAGCATTATATTTTTCAAGTTTTGACGGCGAAAGATATATATCCTTGCCGAAAAGTTGTTTTGAAAGGTCAGAATTCAGCGAAAATTCAGGTTTTTTGATAAAGTTTAATGTGTTTTCTACCCGTTCAGCGTAACCATCAATACCGTATAAAGCACCCATAATCTTTGAGGCACTGTCGGTATCGTTTGAAAGATAACCGCAAAAAGCCGAAAAAGCGCTTTCGGGTGTTTCGGGAAGATTATCGGGATTTAATTCCTCGCTGTAAATAACATCGGGATAAAGAGTTTCGACAATATCGTCAAGAAATGTTGATTTTTCACCCGTATTACCGTTTGGCAGATTTATACTGTAACTTATATAAACCTCTTTTGACGGACAGCAAACATTTGTATAAATAAGATACTCTTCGTTTATTGCCTCAAAAACCATCTTGTCGGGAATATTGATTCCCATTTCGATAAGGGCTGACCTCTCGCTACCGGTAAAAACTCCCGACACGGTGGGGACGCGGGGAAATACGCCCTGATTTGCGCCTAAAATAAAGGCGTATTTCGGCCTTGACGGACGAATTCTGTCGGCAGAGCCAAATGTAACCTGGTCTAAATTCTGCGGTGTGATACCTATTGTTTCAAGCGAAATAGCACCCGATAAAGCATCATAAAATTCCGCCACCGAAACACGCTCGTTTTTATAGCACACATCAAGACTGTCAAATATCGCTATAACCGAATCCCACGACTGTCTTACAGTGTCGGCAAAAGCATCTTTCCCGTTTTCTTTTTCTTCTTTATAAAGTGAAAGAAAGGCATTTTTTGCATCTACCGTTTCAAGCAGGCGCATTATTGCCGTAATTATTTCTTTGGCAGAAGATTTAGCCGCGCCTTTAAGCACCTCGATGGGTTTAATTGCTTTTTTTCGCAGATTTTCGATTTCACAAACCTTAATTTCTTCCTTGCTGTGCTTATCGTCGTTAGTAAAGCCCCTTGTATCCATATCCCACTCTTTAAACCACAAGGCGCCGTCTATATTCCAAATATATGTGTATTTTTCAAGTTCAAAAAGTTCTTCGTCGGTAAGATACTTTAATCCGCTTTTATAAAAACGGAATATTTTTTCACTTGTTACACCCTTTATCAAATCTGCCGCCGCAAGTACGGTTGATGCAACGGGAGTGACCGAAAGAGGTGTGCGCAAATCAACAAAACAAGACACACCGTTTCTTTTTGCCGCCGAAAGAAGTTGATGCTCATAAAGGGCGGTATCACGCGCAATAATAACAAAATCTGAAAATCTTGCATTTTCGGTACGGACTAATTTTCTTATAGTCCGTGCCGCAAATTCTGTTTCTTCGTAGATTGTATTTGCACCGAAAACATGAACATTTGAAAGATTTTGTTTTTTTACATTTTTATTAAACATAAATTCTTCAAGCGCCGCCATATCTTCGCTTTCATAATGTGTTTCGTTTAAAACAATATCGGAAGCGATTTCAAGAAGATGTGCCTTAGCAATTTCGGTTAATCTGTCCTTTGTTTTAAGTACATTTACCGAAACGGCAGACTCCTCGTCAGGCGAACAGGTAAGTGTAACCGTAACATCTTTACTCTGCGCAAAAATGCGGTCGATTATCTTATATTGTTGACCGGTAAAGCCGTCAAAAGAGTCAATAAATATATGTTTATTTTCAAAATATCTGTATGTTTCAAGATTTTGATAGGCAAAATTCAAACGGTCGCTGCTGTCAATAAAACTGACGGCGACTTCTTTTGAATAAGCATCAAAAATTTTTGCGGTATCGTTAAGTTTGTTTTTAAGGGATGTTTCCCCTGCATTTTGTGCGGCATTTTCAATGTCAGAAAGCTCAACCGCCGCCGTTTTAAGTTCATTTACCGATGTAACCATATTTTTGGCAAATCCGGTTGAACGGGTATACTTCCCCCAAACGCTTAATTCGTTTTCGAGTGATTTAAGCGCCTTTTTCATAAGAATTAATTTATCAAATTCATTAAGAGATTTTCCGCAAACACCGCCAACTTGATGTTCAATTTCGTCACAAATTCTTGTAAAACTTAAAACCTTAACGCTTTTTGAAATATCATTACCAACTGTATCAAGCACCTGTTTTTCACACTCAAAAGTGAACTGTTCGGGAACAATAATAACCGCTTCTGTTCCCTTTTCTTTACATTTGGTGGCGCTTTTTACCGTTTCTAATGTTTTTCCGCTTGATGCTCTGCCTAAAATAAACTGAAGCATATATTCACCGCCTTTTAAAAACATTTTATCATAGTGAAGATAAAAAATAAAGTTTTTATTTTTATATATAATAATACATTTAGTGTACTGTTTTCGGGACATAAAACGGGACTGTAAAATAATTTACAGTCCCTTAATTTTAAATATTGCTTATTATTGCCGCTATTCGCTTTGCGCACTCGGTAAAATCGTCAAGATAAATCATTTCGTTTATCGTGTGACCGCCGCCGCCGTGCACACCAAATCCGTCCATTACGGGAATTCCCGCCGCGGTAACATCCGCGGCATCCGAGCCACCGCCCCGCTTTTCAAATTTCAATTCATTAAAACCGTATTTTTTGTATATTGCATTAACCTTATCAAGAAAAGCAACATTTTTGTCGGTTCTCGGCATTGCAACACGCAAACTTAAACGCCGAGCCGTGCAGGAAGTACCCTCAACAAAAGATTTTCCGGCAACGGAATTTACTATTTCTTCAACCCGTTTTAACTGTTCGGCATCGGCATAACGAACATCCAACCGGAATTTACACTTGGGCGGTACGGTATTTATTGCCGTTCCGCCCTCGATAACACCGCAGGACATTGTAATAGCATCGTTATCCTGATTTTTTTCAAGTTCGATAATCTTATATGCCGCTTCCTTAATTGCGCTGGCGCCCTTTAATGCACATTGTGAAGCGTGTGCCGCTTGACCGTTTACGGTAAATTCATACTTCGCAATGCCCTTGCGCTGCATAATTGCGGTTTTCATTGTTGTCGGCTCAAGATTTAAAAAGTATTCGGCATCTTTTGCCTTTTCGCAAATGTAGTTAATAGTCGCTTTATTGCTTGTTGCACTGCTGTTTTCTTCGTCACTCTGCAAAAGAAGACGAACGGGCCGGTCGGTATAACCGTTTTGCTTTAAGGCATCCATTACCATAAAGCCCAAAACTATACCGCCTTTACAGTCCTCAACTCCCGGTCCGTGTAATTCGTTGTCTTTAACATAAACCGGATTTTCACCGAAAAATCCAAGCGGATGAACGGTATCCATATGTCCCGAAATGCAAAACAGTTTACCCTTTGAATTTTCGTTCATGGTAATGCAAACGGCATTACCCGAGCCCTGCTGTTCTGAAACCTCAACCGAAAAGCCCTGCTCTTTTGCCTTTTTTATAAAGTATTCGCCGACCTCGTCAACACCTTTTTTATAATCGGTGGGACTTTCGATTTTGACGACATCTTTTAAAAAGTCAATGTATTTATCTTTCAGTGATTCTATTGTATCAAAAAGTTTCTGTGTATCCATTTTATCCTCTTATTTTTAATCTTTAAACGGTGTGGGTATTTTTGATGCCGCATAAGCCGCAATAAGCATCGGAATTATGTATGTTATCGGGAAGCAAAGCAATAAGATAAGTACCGACATAAGCGGTTTACGGCTGATATAAGAATACATTGCCGCAATAAGTACTGCCGCCGCAAATGCACCCTCCAAAGCACCGCCGATAAGTATTACCACTGCAAATGCCGCAGAAGCACCACTGTATATAATCGGGAAAACGCTTCCGCCGCGCCATCCGAAATTGATACAAATGCTGACTAAAATAAGTTTAACCGCCGCAGTAAGCAACAGAATTAAAGCATCCTGCCTGAACCAACTGTTTATAAGAACACCCAACTGATGTTCGCCCGAAAACATAGTATTCGGTAAAAGTGCGCCCAAAACGGCTACGCTGACACCGGCAATAAGACAACTTAAAATTCTGTATTTTGCAATTTTATCGGCTAAATATTTGGTAAGTTTATCAAAGAACTTATAGATAAATGCCAAAAGAATACCTGCCGCAAAAAGCGGAATAAACCATGTTATCATTTCACCGTCAAACCAGGTGAACAATTTAAGTTGACTGTTAAAGCGCAGAAGCCCGTTGGTATTTGCCACTCTGTTAAGTACAACCGAATTAAACTGTTTTGCAATAAGTGAAAGAAGTTTTCTGAGCAGATATGCCGAAGCAATACCGCCCAAAATACCCATACAGTAAATATATATTCTGCCCTTTTTCTTTAAAAGGCGTTCACGGGTTTCACCCTTTTTTGTACCGCCTTCAAAGTTACCGATAAGTCCTGCAAACGGCGCGCGGAAAATAACACTTGTAACAACCGAAATACCCGTTTCGGCTATTGCTTCTGACGATACACCGTTTTTATTGAGTGCCAATGAGAGTTTATCTCCCCTGTTTTTAAGACTGTCACCCACCCAATAGCAAAGGCCGGCAATAAGTCCCGTAAGTCCCGCTTCCGGACCTAAAGCACCACCGAAAACAAGCGGTAAAACAGCCGATACGGCAATTATTCCCAATTTATCATAAGGGTATCTGCCTTTTGTTCTAATGGTTGAAAAAACCTCTTCGGTAGTGTGCGGAAGAATTCCGTTCTTTTTCTGCCACAGACCGATTATAACGGCACCGATTATGCAAAAAATA
>JAZLFY010000035.1:0-1389 GCA_045616025.1 Acutalibacteraceae bacterium
CTTTGACCGTCCGTATTTTTCAAAATCAATTGCCGAATATTGGCGCAGATGGCACATTTCCCTCGGTACATGGTTTAAACAATACATTTACTATCCGGTGGCAATGACCAATTGGAGCCGCAAACTTGCCTTTAAGAGCAAAGAAAAACTCGGTAAACACTTCGGCGAAACCCTGCCTGCTACCATAGCACTTATAATTGTTTGGAGTGCTACGGGACTTTGGCACGGTGCTTCTTGGGCGTATATTGCGTGGGGACTTGTAAACGGACTGTTTATTATTCTTTCTCTTTGGCTTGAGCCGCTTTACATTAAAACCAAAACATCTCTTCACATAAACGAAGAAAAATGGTTATGGCGTGCTTTTCAGGTAATTCGCACCTTTATTCTTGTTACCTTTATTAAGGTACTTCCCGAAGTCGGTACTCTTTCACAGGGCTTTGGGCTGATTAAAAGAATATTTACAAACCATAGTATTCCTACATCCTTTAACACACTTCTGCCGTTTGTTGACGATAAACTGAATTTTGCAATAATTATTTTCTCAATTTGTTTGCTTTTTGTATCAAGCCTTATGCAGAGGAAAAAGCCGATAAGAGATTATTTTAACCGTTTACCCATTGTAATCCGTTATATATGTCTTATCGCCGCAATTGCCGTAATTATTATTTTCGGTGTTGCAAGTGGCTCGTCGGGAGGTTTTATGTATGCGCAGTTCTAAAAAAATACTTCTTGCCTCCGTATGTTTTCTTCTCGCGGTTATTTTGTTCTTTACGGTGCTTATTTACCCGACACTTACAACCCGTTGTTCACTTAACGATTCAAAGCAAAGACAAGATTTAAGCGGAAAACTTGATTACATCTTTTTAGGTGCTTCACAGTGCCGCGCGGCATTTGTTCCGCAAGTTGCAAACGAAAATTTAGGCGTTTCAAGTTACAACCTTTCGGGACCTATGATGTCGATAAAAGGGCGCTACACAATACTTAAAAAAGAAATTGAACGAAACGATATTAAAACGGTAGTAATTGATATATCCTTTAACGGTCTTCACAATACCATAGCCGGTGAAAAAGCCACGGGCGAGCCGGCATTACTTTGCAAAATGGACTCGGCAAAAGAACGAATTTCGTATCTTACCGACACCGCTTCCCTATTAAACGGAGATTATGAAAATGTGCTTTCAATGTTTTGCAGATACGGTCTTAAAGAGTGGAAAGACATAATAAAACACCGTCAAAGCATTGATAAAACACAGTTAGGATATGTTAAAGAAATCTCCTCTGATTTAAGAATACCAAAGGAAGATTATTTTGACACCTACAATGAATCAACCCTTGATATGAGTTTTTCAAATGAAAGTGTTTATTGGTTCAAAAAAATCATAAAACTTT
>JAZLFY010000036.1:0-4257 GCA_045616025.1 Acutalibacteraceae bacterium
TTCTCGCTTTTGCTCTTTCGGGGTGAACGGTAATATCAAAGCCGTCAACCTTTACCGTTCCTCTTGTAAGGGAAATATACCCTGTCAAGATATTCATAATGGTTGATTTGCCTGCACCGTTAGGCCCGAGCAAACCGATTACTTCACCCTTTTCGATAGAAAAACTGACATTTTTTACCGCAAGGAAAGTACCGTACTTTTTGTATAGACCGGAAACTTCAATCATTTTTTAAAGCCCTCCTGTGTTTTTTACAATCTTATCACAAATACAAATAAAAATTGTAAACATATTTTAAATTATTATAATTCTTTTTTTTATTCTGTTCAAGATTAATTTTTCACCTTTTGTCAAAAATATATCCGAGGTGTTTATTTTGACAACAAAAAACTTTTTTAAAACCTTGGCGGTTATTATTTTTTCGGTTGCGGTGTTTTTCAGTGTATCATTTTTTTATCTTGAATACAAACTGACCGATAATCAAAGCACGGCAAAAAATCAAAGTGGCGTTTCTTACTATGACGCGCCCGAAAACTGCGGTGTGGTCTTTTATTTGCCAAGCGGTACCGCCGCACTTGTAAATCTTAATTTTAAAGAAAATAATGTTAAGGTGTCGGTTACTACGGATGTATCTCCCGAAACGGCAAAGGGTGACTTTATTGACGCCGATTATTATGTTACGGCGGACTATGAACTGCTTTCGGGAATTATTGACCGCATAGGCGGAATTGAAATTACCGAAACGGGTGAAAAAATACGGCTTAACGGCACTATGTTTTCGGAATTTATTAAGGCAAATACCAACCGGCCGTTACTTAGAAAACAGATAATATTAAATATTTTTGATAAAATTTCAAAAAACGGCTTTTCAAAAGACGATTTTTTGTATATAATTGAAAGTGGGCAGACAGATTTAAAAACCGTTGACTGTTACGCATGGCCCGATTATATTAAAGAAATTTCAAAAAAGACCGAGGTGGTATTGTGAAAAAGTTTTTATGTTTAATGCTTGCCGTAATTACGGTGACATTATGCGGTTGTGACGCCGCCGAAATGTTTTCGGTTGCAAAGCAGCGTGTTCGTGATACCTATAACGATATTTTCAATAAAGAAAAAACCCGTCAAAGCGACACCGGTACATTTATTGCCGAAAAGATAGATAAAAAGGAATTAACCGACCTTGAAGAAACAGATATTAAAGCAGATGACGAACTTTACTGTTATAACAAATTAAGCAACAAGCAAAAAAAGATTTATAAAATTTTTCTTACCGCCGCAGATGTAATGCCCGACGGGTGGTTTGCCTGTAATACGGCAGATGGCAATTATACAAGTGATGTATCGGTTGCCTATAAAGCACTTCTTTGCGATAATCCGCAGTTTTTCTGGTTGCCGTCTTCTTATATGATTGCAAAAAGCGGCAAAAAGGTCTGCGTTGCCTTTAAACTTTCCGGCAACGGTTTTGAAAACGATTATCTTGTTTCCAAAGAACAAAAATCGGCTATGGAAATCACCTTTAACCAAAAAGTTCTTGAAATAACGGCAAGTGCAAACACTTTGGAAAGCGATTTTGATAAAGAACTTTACATACACGATTATCTTTGCCAAAACACACTCTACAATTCGGAGGGCGGAGAAAGAATATATACCGCCTACGGTGCGATTGTTGACGGTGTCTGTGTTTGTGAGGGGTATTCAAGAGCATGTGAGTTACTTCTTCGCAAAGTCGGTATTCCCTGCGGTCTTGTTTACGGAGAGTATGACAGCAAACCGCACATGTGGAACTATGTTTTAATAGGCGGCAGTATTTATCACCTTGATGTTACTTGGGACGACGACGAAACGGTCGGACAACTACACGAATATTTTAACATAACCACCGAAGAAGCACTTATTACCCATACAATATATGATGCCTTTGATGTTAAAAAGGATTACGGCAATTCCGACAGTTATTATAATTTTCTTACCCCCGTTTGTACCGACACAAAGGATAATTATTACGAAAGAAATCAACTTTATTTCAGCGACGATGTTTCTGCCACCGCCGATGCGACAGTACGGTGTTTTAATGCGGGTTACACGGTTGCGGAACTTAAAATTACCGCCACAAGAGAGTACGAAGATTTAATTATGGAAATAAACCGCAAAATTTACAAGCAGTACAAAATCACCGGATATTCACTTTCAAACGGACTAATGCTTATGTTCAAATAAGCATATATAGTTTATAATATATAATCATTGACAAAACGAGAAGAAAAAACTATAATTACCATATCAAATGCGGGAGGTATAACCGTGGAAAAAATAACTGATATTTTCGGCAGTAATGTTTTCGGATACAATGTAATGAAAGAACGCCTGCCGAAAGAAACCTTTGAGGCGATAGAAACCGCCGTATCAAACGGAAAGGGTATTGACATTGAAGTTGCCGATGCCGTTGCCAATGCTATGAAAGAGTGGGCAATGGAAAAGGGCGCAACCCATTTTACCCATTGGTTCCAACCTATGACGGGAATTACCGCCGAAAAGCACGACAGTTTTATTGAACCGACAAAGGACGGCGGCGTAATTCTTGAATTTTCGGGCAAAGAACTTATCAAGGGCGAGCCGGACGCTTCGTCTTTCCCCTCGGGCGGTCTTCGTGCAACATTTGAAGCACGCGGATATACCGCTTGGGATATGAGTTCTTATGCCTTTATTAAGGACAAAACACTTTGTATTCCTACCGCTTTCTGCTCCCACACGGGCGAAGCGCTTGATAAGAAAACACCGCTTTTGCGCTCTATTGAAGCGATAAGCCGTGAGGCGCTTCGTATTGCAAAACTGTTTGGCGATAAAGACGCAAAGTATATAAATGTTGAGGTGGGTCCCGAGCAGGAATACTTCCTTATTGACAAGACACTTGCCGACAAGCGCCCCGACCTTACCTATTGCGGAAGAACACTTATAGGTACCGCACCGCCGAAAGGTCAGGAAATGAACGACCATTATTTCGGTGTTATCAAACCCCGTGTTCAGGCATTTATGAGGGAACTTGATGAGGAACTGTGGAAACTCGGTGTTTATGCAAAAACCGAACACAACGAAGCAGCCCCTGCACAGCACGAATTGGCACCTATTTTCACTACCGCAAACATTGCAACCGACCACAACCAACTTACAATGGAACTTATGAAGAAAATTGCCGACAAGCACGGACTTTTATGTCTTTTACACGAAAAGCCGTTTGACGGTGTTAACGGAAGCGGAAAGCACAACAACTGGTCACTTTCCACCGATACGGGACTCAGGTTTTTAAAACCGGGCAAAAATCCGAGCGAAAACAAGGTGTTTTTGCTCTCCCTTGCCGCAGTTATTAAGGCGGTTGACGAACATCAGGATTTGTTGCGTGTTTCAATTGCTTCACCCGGTAACGACCACCGTTTAGGCGGTCACGAAGCGCCCCCTGCGATTGTTTCGATTTATTTAGGCGAAGAACTTGAAAGTGTACTTGAGGACTTTAAGAGCGGCGCACATCACAGTAGTTCCGAAAAAACAAATATGTCGCTTGGTGCAGAAGCAATAAGCGAAATTAAAAAAGATAATTCCGACCGCAACCGCACTTCACCCTTTGCCTTTACGGGTAACAAGTTTGAATTCCGTATGCTCGGCTCTAACGCTTCAATTTCCGCAACAAATGTTGTTATTAACACCATTGTTGCCGATGTTTTCAAAGATTTTGCCGACACCCTCGAAAAAGCGGAAGATTTTGAAAGCACGGTTGACAATCTTATTATTTCCACCCTTAAAGAACACGAGCGCATTATCTTTAACGGTGACGGTTACTCAAAAGAGTGGGAGATAGAAGCCGAAAAACGCGGACTTTTAAATCTTAAAACCACGCCCGATGCCGCACCCTGCTTAATTGAAAAGAAAAACATTGAACTTTTTGAACGGCACGGTGTTTTTTCAAAGGTTGAACTTGAAAGCCGTTACGGTATAATGCTTGAAAATTACAATAAGACGGTGCATATTGAAGCACTTACCCTTATTGAAATGTTAAAGCGCGAAGTTATGCCGGCAATAAGCAAGTATGAGGGCGAACTTTATTCCGTTGCACTTTTAAAGAAAAAGGGCATTAACAATTACGAAGACCAGACCGCAATGGCGCTTAGCCGTTATAACGATAATCTCTTTAAACTTGCAGGTAAACTTGAAGCGGCGGTAGAAAACGCACAGGCGGAAAAAGATTTGCTTAAATGCGCACTTCTTTA
>JAZLFY010000037.1:0-1228 GCA_045616025.1 Acutalibacteraceae bacterium
ATTTTTTAAAACCTCTTTTCTAAATGTATTATATATATAATGGTTTAAGATTACAATATAAAAAAGACAAAGGCGATTACCTTTGTCTTAAAAATTTAACATTTTTACCAGTTTACATATACATCAAGTGTACCTCTTGCACAACCGCAGTCGTAAACCTTACCCATACCGCGTGAGGTTTCAATTACAGTTCCCTTTGCATAGTCGTTAGAGGCAACACAGATAAAACCGTCACCGTCACAAACAAAGCCCTCTTCATTTACATGTCTGCCGGGTATAACGAGTCCGCCGCCCGGAAGAACTTTTTGTGAATAGTAGGTTTCGCGAAGTCCGGTATAGGGGTTTTTGTAAACGCCGCCCGTTTTGGTAAGGCAACTTGTGTACACATGCGCACCGCCGGCAAGAGCCGCAGGCGCAGATGCCTTTTTAGTACCAACCGTAGTAACGGCATTGACGGGAGAAATAAGTATTTCTTCCGATGCAACCGTTTTTTCGGTTTCAACACCGTTTACACACTTTTTGGTGTAAACAGTCTTTTTAAGTCCTGCTTTACCGCCCGTATTAACCGTTTGACCGACATCAAGTGCCGAGGAATATACCGTTTCACTTGAATAGGGTATTTCTTCGGTGGTTTCGTAGGTGGTGTAATTTACATCGGTAAAGTTTATAAAACAAGATTTTTTGATAACCGTATTAACCGACGGAGTAACAATATCGTCCCCGTCAACAGTATATCCTGCATTATTAAGAATTTCACCGACTGTTGCTTTCGCCGTTTTTACCGTGACGGTCTTATTGCCGATTACAATTTTAACGGGGAAAGTTTTTGTGACTAATAAATTTGTGCTATTACCCTCTCTTTTGCAAGAAAGTAATTTGTAATCACTTGCGTTAAGTCCTGCCGTGGATAATGCCTTATCGGTATCACCCGAAATGCAGGATACAACATAAGTTTTAATGCCGTCACTTATTTTGATTGTTTTAACGGAAGAGAAAAGTAACAAAGTTGCAACCGTTACCGAGAGCATTAAAAATGCCATAACGGGCACACGCTTATATAGGTTACCTCTTTCCGAAAACTTCTCTTTAAAGAAATTTTGCATTAAAAGTCTCCTTTGAAAATCAGGCATAAAGTGCCCTTTATTCAAACCGCTTGCCATTATATATGCCAAAAAACACAATGTCAAACTGACAAGCTATACCAAAATTGTGCATTTTGCACAAAATA
>JAZLFY010000038.1:0-1633 GCA_045616025.1 Acutalibacteraceae bacterium
TAAAACCCGTCCTTTTTGGTGCTTTGTCGTATTTATGGTTTGCTCGGGTGCAACCGAAATTGCAATGAGCGAGTGGGCATCGGTCTTTGCACAAAAGTCATTGGGGCTGAATAAAACAATCGGCGATATTTTGGGCCCGTCTTTTTTTGCATTGTTTATGGGGCTTGGCAGAATTGTTTTTGCAGGTCTTTCAAAAAATGTTTCTATCCGTAAAGTGTTAATTGTAAATAATATCCTGTGCGCATTATGTTATTTTGCGGTCGGATTTTTCAATATGCCGGTATTTTCAATTATTGCTTGTGCTTTATGCGGTTTCGGTGTCAGTGTTTCGTGGCCCGGTACATATTCTCTTGCGGCGGCAAATTTCCCGTCGGGCGGTACGCTTATGTTCAGTATTTTTGCACTTTGCGGCGATATGGGTTGTTCGGTAGGCCCGTGGATTTTAGGCATTGTTGCCGATAAATTCGGTTTGAAATCGGGATTTTTGGCTTTGACTTTTTTCCCGATAGTAATGCTTTTAACCGCACTTTTTGTTCTTAAAGAAAAAGATTGCATTAATCACTGATATAATATATAATCAATGTATGAGGTGATTTTATGAAAAAGATATTGGCAATTTTCTTGGGCTTATTGTTACTTTGCTTTGCAGGTTGCGGTAAAACGGAGAAAAAAACCGAAAAAAAAGATAACACATCCTCAAAAATCAAAACGGTCAGCGCCGTTGATTGTGATTATGAGTGGAAAACCCACCCCGGTGATTATAAATTAATCGCCTTAACTTTTGACGATGCACCGTATTTCCCGAACAAAACGGGGAATTACACTGTAAATATGATTAAAACCCTTAAACAGTACGAGGGTGCGGGAACACTTTTTGTTATAGGCAAAAAGGTTGAAAACAACGGCTCGGAACTTTTGCGCTATGCCGTAGAAAACGGTTTTGAACTCGGAAACCACAGTTACGGTCACGACCATATGGGCAGTTGGAATAAAGAGTCCTGTATATCAAATATCACCCGTCTAAACAATGATATAAAAGAAAGAATGGGTGTTGAACTTAAATGGTTCCGTCCGCCTTTCATTGAAACATGTCAAGATATGTTTGATGCATGTACAGAACTTAATATGCCGGTTATCTCGGGCAGTAAGGGTGCAAGTTTGCACGACGGCACAACCGACGATAATTACGACTCTAATTTCATATATAATACCTGCGTAGATAATGCCTATGACGGTCAAATTGTCTTAATGCACAGTTTTAATAAGTACACAGCAGCTGCATTACCGCTTATTTGTAAAAACCTTTATGACCAAAATTACCGCTTTGTAACTTTAAGTGAACTTTTTGAATTTAAGGGTGTAACGAATATCCCGACCGACCACATTATAGTTGACTCGACCTGTAATTAAAAGTAAGGAGAAGTTTATGAAACGCGAAGATTATCTTAATTGGGACGAATATTTTATGGGTATTGCGCTCTTGTCCTCAATGCGCAGTAAAGACCCCTCAACGCAGGTAGGTGCCTGCATTGTTGACGAACAGAATAAAATTTTATCGGTAGGGTATAACGGTATGCCGCATTCTTGCAGTGACGATGAATATCCGTGGGGTAAAGAAGAAGGGCTCGGCTCA
>JAZLFY010000039.1:0-3348 GCA_045616025.1 Acutalibacteraceae bacterium
GCATTAGTAACAGGTTCATCAAAAGGAATAGGAAAGGCTATTGCCTTATCGCTTGCAAAAGACGGATACGAAGTATTTGTGCACTGCGCGACTTGTGTTGAAAAGGCGCAAGAAGTAGTCAACGAAATAGAAAACAGCGGAGGCATAGCACATTCGGTAAGAGCAAATTTTTGTGATACAGAAGAAGTAAAACTTTTGTATGATATTGTAAAAGAAGTTGATGTTTTAGTCCTTAATGCTTCCATACAGTATAGAACTAAATGGGAAGATATATCACTTAATGACTGTTATGACCAACTTAACTGTAATTTTATATCGTCACTTATGCTTATACAAAAAGCAGTACCGTATATGCGTAAAAACGGTTGGGGCAGAATAATAACCGTAGGTTCTGTTCAGGAAACAAAACCGCATCCCGATATGCTTATTTATTCAGCATCAAAAGCAGCGCAGACAAATATGGTAAAATCATTATCGTTACAACTTGCAAAAGACGGAATCACGGTAAATAATATAGCACCGGGAGTTATATATACCGACCGAAATTATGAAGCACTGTCAGACCCCGTATATGCACAAAAAGTAAAAGATTCAATACCCGTAGGATATTACGGAGAGGCAAAGGATTGTTCGGGTATGGTAAGCCTTTTATGTTCAGATGAGGGCAGATATATAACGGGACAGAGTATTTATATTGACGGCGGTAAAAGCGTGCAGTAAATACTAAAAAATATTGATTTAAAATATTTTTGAATGATAGATCAAGGATTGAAAACTATGAATTATGTCTTATCTAAGGATTATTGGAATGATGACAAAACTGATTTAATATCATATAGATTTCTGGAAAATGCATCAATAGATAATTTAATCACTTCACAAGTTGAAATTATATTTTGCATTAAAGGAAAATTAATTGTTTTTAATATGGATGATCAATATGATCTATCGGAGGGTCAAGCAATTATTATTTTCCCAAATCATTTGCATAGTTACAAAAGTGTTGGTAGCAATAGCAAATTTGCAATTATCTCATTTTTGCCCGATGTCGTTTTTCCATTTAAAACTCAAATACTATCATTTGAACTTCAAAATCCCGTATTTGATTACTGCAATAATAAAACAATATTTTCATTATTCAAAGAAATCACCGATAATTATAAATCTAAAACTGAATCTACCATAGCATTGCTTGTAGGCTTTGTAAATGTATTAATGTATTCTGTTTTTGATGGACTGAAATGCATTCAAACAAAAAACAACCCGAATGGGCTGCTGACCAAAGTGCTAAATTACTGTATGTTGAATTATAGTGACGAAATTACCATTGAGAAAATTGCAAAAGAATTCAGTTCAAACCCTAATCTTATTTCCAATATATTTAATACAAATATGGGAATCGGCATTCCAAAATATGTAAATTCGCTTCGTGTTTTTGAAGCATGCAGACTATTAAAAGCCACGGATTACAACATTGCTCAAATATCTGGAATAGTCGGATTTGGTTCAATCAGAAATTTAAATAGAGAGTTTAAAAATATCATCGGCATTACACCGATAGATTACAGAAGCACTTATAGGTTAAATAATTATCAATTGTCTTTATTTCAACCTAAGAAGCCGTCCTTCTTTTCTTTGGGTGAAAAATCAGAAAAGTCCGAGTTGATTTAATTTAGTCTTATAAGCTTATCATTTCTCAATTACAAATTGTATTTTCACTATTTTCTCTTATTGTTTTAGAAACGATTTTTTCTTTAGCGGTTTTATGTTTTGTTATCAATAATTATCTTGAAAAATGTTATACTATCTTCCTACTTTATTTTTATCTTGACGAACAGGAATGACAGGTTAGAAAAAACCTCCGTATCTTTGTATCAACTACAATTATACGGAGGTTTTATTGAATTCAAAAATGTGTGTCGTCATTATCTTTTTTCTTTGGTGTTAACTTCAATCCGTTTTTTCCAAAGATTTACCTGTCCTAAGCATGAATACTATCCACTTAAAAAGTTTCATTTTTCTATCTGAGCATTTTCAAACACAGATGGCTTTGACAGTCCAAACAGTTTGATAAATTTTATGGCTTCGGTTTGGTTAGAGTCTGGCAGGACGGTGATATGTATTTCTTTCGGTGTTCGGGTGTAGGGTTTTCGTTTCTTTGATTCATTCTTTTGCATAGTAGGTTCTCCTTAAAAATTAAATTATACCCAATATGCAAGTGATAAAATTCCTTTCAAAATGCCGTTTTTTGTGATGAAAACAGACGCATACCGCTTAAGTTTTTGCATATTGGGTCAAGTTGGAGGAGTCAAAACCGTTCTGCAAAAGAAAAAGTTTGTTTTTATTCAAGACTTCAAGTTTGTGCCGCCGAATTTTTCCGAAGAGCGAAGTGTGAGTTTGCAGGCAGGCTGTCGCCTGTCAAAAGCGAATACAAGAAAAGCGGAAAAAGGCGGCGAGCCAAACCGGGACGGGCTTTGGCTTCTCCAACTTGTAGTCTTAGTTTAACACTAACAGGTGCCATTGCCGCACCCATATTATTTGCATCGGTTATTCCAAGGTCGGTTATTTTACCAAAAGTTATTGCATTGATATACGGATTATCTTTTCCGTGCGATATAATTGATGCACCTGCACCTGTAACTGTTCTTTGCGCTGTTTGCGGGCGTATTGCTCCGTATTCCAAAGGAAATCTGTATTGACGCTCTGCCGAACAAAAATGTGACGATGTAACCGCCAATGCAGTATTTATTATTCTGTTATCAACGAAAAGTGCCGATAACGACAGTCCGAGCGCCATTGTTGAACAAGCGCCATATATACCCACAAACGGTATTTGCATATTCTTTGTTCCGAATGTACTTGCCGTACATTGATTAAGCAAATCTCCTGCAAATATTAAATCTATGTCTTTTTCATTTAAATTCGACCTTTTCATTGCAGTTTCAATAGCGATTTTTTGCATTCGGCTTTCTGCAGCCTCGTAAGATTCTTCACCGAATCTGCAATCATTATCAAAGCAATCAAATTCTTTTCCTAATCGTCCCTCGTGTTCTCTTTTACCTACAACCGTTCCATATCCGATTATTGAGGGTTTATTTTCCGTAATATATGTGTATTTTCCGATTTTAACCGACATATCACATCACCGCCTTAATAATCCAATATATAATACCGTAAATTACACTCGCTACCGTACCGTAAAGTATAACAGAGCCGGCGATTGTAAAAATTTTTGTGCCGACACCGATTATTAATCCTTCATTTTTAAATTCTATTGCAGGTGCGGCAACAGCGTTGGCAAAACCCGTAATAGGTACAAGTACACCCGCCCCTGCACATTTGGCTATT
>JAZLFY010000040.1:0-5508 GCA_045616025.1 Acutalibacteraceae bacterium
CGCCTTGAAAAGTTAGAGGAAATCGCCAATTCCTTCTCCGGTGTTGAGGGCTCGTTTGCAATTCAGGCAGGCAGAGAAATCAGAATTATCGTTAAACCCGAACAGGTCAGCGACGACCAAATGGTTCTTATTGCTCACGAAATTGCCGAAAAGATAGAAAACGAACTTGAATATCCCGGTCAGATTAAGGTTAATCTTATAAGAGAAAACCGTGCGGTTGATTACGCAAAATAATTTTTTAGTGTTAAATAAGCCCTTCGAGTTTTCGAGGGGCTTAACTTTTTAAAGGGGAAAGAATATGTTAAAGAATTATATCGGTGATAAAAGATTTTACGCAAGAGTATTATCTTTAATGCTTCCGATAATGCTTCAAAACGGAATTACCAATTTCGTTAATATGCTTGATAACATAATGGTCGGCCGTGTCGGCACAACCGCGATGACGGGTGTTGCCGTTGCAAACCAACTGTTTACTGTATTTAATATATGTATATTCGGCGCCGTTTCGGGTGCCGGAATTTTCGGTGCGCAGTTTTACGGCAAAGGGGATAATGAAAATTTAAGATATTCTTTCCGTTTTAAAATTGTTTTCAGTTTAATTATAGGTGTAATGGGTATCGGTGTCTTTTTACTGTTCGGTAAAAATCTTTCTGCCCTTTATTTAAAAGGAGAGGGTAATGCCGCCGATATAAAAGAGTCATTAAATTTCGCCTATGATTACATAAAAATAATGATAATCGGCATTATTCCGCATGTTATTGTTCAGTGTTATTCAAGTACGCTTCGTGAAACCGACCGTGCTTTTTCGCCTATGGTTGCAGGGTTTATTGCCGTCTGTGTTAATCTTGTTTTTAATTATCTGCTTATTTTCGGCAACTTCGGTTTTCCGAAACTGGGAGTTAAGGGTGCGGCAATTGCCACGGTAATTTCAAGATTTGTCGAACTTACCGTTATCACATTTTGGACACATAAAAACAAAAGTAAATGTACATTTATTGTCGGCGCATATAAAAGTTTCAAAATACCGTTTTCGCTTGTCGGTAAAATCTTTGCAAAGGGTTTTCCGCTTATGCTCAACGAAAGTTTGTGGGCAGTCGGTATGGCACTGCTTAACCAGAGTTATTCCGTAAAAGGATATGATGTTGTGGCGGCAAATAATATTTCGCACACATTTTATACCGTTTTTTGTGTCGGGTATATCGCTTCGGGTAGTGCAATAGGAATTATTTTAGGTCAACTTTTGGGTGCAGGTGAATATGAAAAAGCAAGAAACGATGCAAAAAAACTTATTACCTTTTCGGTTTTTGTAAGTATTCTGTTTTCGCTTGTGTTTATTGCTTTTTCAAGGGTTATTCCGCAGATATACAACACCACCGCTTCGGTACGCGAAATGGCGTTTCGGTTTATAATAATTACGGCAATTTGTATGCCGCTTGATGCTTATTCTCACGCCGCATATTTTACACTCCGTTCGGGCGGACAGGTATTTATAACAATGATATTTGACAGCGGTTTTGTCATTTTGCTTATGTTTCCCACGGCTTATTTTCTCTCCCGTTATTCGGCGGTTTCCATTTATGTAATCTATGCGATTTGCCAAGGCGAAAGCATTATAAAGGACTTTGTCGGACATATTCTTGTCAAAGAGGGCTATTGGGTTAAAACATTAAAAGCATAAATATGCAAAATTTATGCATATTTTTAAAAAAATGTGAATATTTATTAAATTTGTATTGACAAATAAAGAAAAACAATATATAATATCTGCATAAATATTCAACATAGGAGATAATATTATGAACAAAAATGAAATCAAAAAGGTTGTACTTGCTTATTCGGGCGGACTTGATACATCAATTATAATCCCGTGGCTTAAGGAAAATTACAACAACTGCGAAGTTATTGCCGTTTCGGGCAATGTCGGTCAGGCGGACGAACTTGAAGGACTTGAAGAAAAGGCAATAAAAACCGGTGCTTCAAAACTTTATGTGCTTGATTTAACCGACGAATATGTTGACGACTATATTATTCCCACCATGAAGGCGGGCGCGGTATACGAAGATTATCTTTTGGGCACAAGCCATGCGCGTCCCTGCATTGCAAAAGGTCTTTGCGAAATCGCAAAGAAAGAGGGTGCAGATGCTATCTGCCACGGTTGCACGGGTAAGGGTAACGACCAGGTTCGTTTTGAACTTGCCGTTAAACACTTTGCTCCCGAAATGCCCATAATCGCTCCGTGGAGAGAGTGGGACATTAAATCAAGAGAAGAAGAAATCGATTATGCCGAAGCGCATAATATTCCGCTTAAAATAAACCGTGAAACCAACTATTCAAAGGATAAAAACCTTTGGCATTTATCCCACGAAGGTCTTGACCTTGAAGATACCGGTAACGAGCCGCAATATGAAAAAGAGGGCTTCCTTGAAATGGGTGTTTCTCCGCTTGCCGCTCCCGACAAGCCGACCTATGTAACACTTGATTTTGTTAAGGGTGTTCCGGTTGCCATTGACGGTGAAAAGACAAGTGCCAAAAACATTATTCTTAAACTTAACGAGTTGGGCGGTAAAAACGGTATCGGTATTATCGACATCGTAGAAAACCGTCTTGTCGGTATGAAATGCCGCGGCGTTTACGAAACCCCCGGCGGTACAATTCTTTATAAGGCACACGAAGCACTTGAAAGTCTTTGCCTTGATAAAGATACAATGCACGAAAAACAGCGCCTTTCGGTAACTTTTGCGGAACTTGTTTATAACGGCAAATGGTTTTCACCGCTTCGCCGTGCGCTTTCCGCTTTCGTTGACGAAACGCAGGAAACCGTTACGGGTAAGGTTAAACTTAAACTTTATAAAGGTAACATAATCAAAGCAGGTGTCTGGAGTGACTATTCACTTTACAGTGAAGAAATCGCCACCTTTGGTGAAAGCGATTACGACCAGACCGATGCTACCGGATTTATCAACCTTTTCGGACTTCCGACCACGGTTGATGCAATGGTAAACGGAGATAAGTAATATGTCAAAACTTTGGGAAGGCAGAACAGACGGCATAATAAATAAAGCGGCGGAAGATTTCAACTCTTCCGTCGGTTTTGACTGCCGTATGTATGTTCAGGACATTACCGGCAGTATTGCCCATACAAAAATGCTCGCAAAGTGTCAAATTATAACCATAAGTGAAGCCGAAAAGATTATCGACGGCTTAAATTCAATTCTTGCAGATATTCAAAACGGCAAATTAAAAATTGACCTTTCGTTTGAGGATATACACACATTTGTCGAGGTTACCCTTATTGACAGAATAGGGGATACGGGCAAAAAACTGCATACCGCAAGAAGCCGTAATGACCAGGTTGCGCTTGATTTACGGATGTATCTGCGTGACGAAATTGACCAAATCTGCGAACTGCTTAAAAAAATGACAAAAGCGACACTTAATAAAGCAGAGGAATACAAAACGGCTATTATGCCCGGTTATACGCATCTTCAACGCGCGCAACCCATAACTTTTGCGCAACAGTTACTTGCTTACTGTATGATGTTCACCCGTGATATTTCTCGGCTTGAGGACTGCAAAGGGCGGCTTAACGTTTCGCCAATCGGTTCTTGTGCGCTTGCCGGTACAACCTATAATACCGACCGTATTTTTGAAGCCGAAACACTCGGGTTTTATACCGCTTGTATGAACTCGATAGACGGTGTGTCGGACAGAGATTTCTGTGTTGAATTATCGGCGTGCATTTCAATTATAATGATGCACCTTTCACGCTTTGCCGAAGAGGTTATTCTGTGGTCAACAAGTGAATTTTCCTTTGTTAAATTAAGTGATGAATACACAACCGGCTCGTCAATTATGCCGCAGAAGAAAAATCCCGATATGGCAGAACTTGTAAGAGGAAAGACCGGCAGGGTTTACGGTAATCTTTTCGCAATTTTAACCACCCTTAAAGGTATTCCGCTTGCCTATAATAAGGATATGCAGGAAGATAAAGAGGGCATTTTCGATTCGTGCGATACCGTAAAAGCATGTCTTACCGTCTTTTCCGGACTTGTTGAAAAAATGGTTGCCAAAACCGATAATATGAAACTTGCCGCACAAAAGGGCTTTATAAATGCCACCGATTTGGCGGATTATTTCGTAAGCAAGGGTATGCCGTTTAGAGATGCCTATAAAATTTCGGGGCAGATAGTTGAAAGATGTGTAAAGGAAGATAAAGTTCTTGAAACTCTGCCGATAGAAGTTTATAAAGAATACTTTAAAGATACCGATAACAAAGTTTACGATTTTGTCGATATAGAAAACTGTGCAAATAAGCGCAACAGTTTGGGCGGCACTTCACCGGCTTCGGTTGAAAAGCAAATTGAATATGTAAAAGAATTGCTTAAATAAAAAAATTCCCTATTCGCTTTAAACGAATAGGGAATTATACTTTCCTTAATTAATCTGTTTTACTGAGAAAACATAGGTTTCGTTGCACATAATTTCAATTTCGAAAACATCGGTTGAAACACCGTCAATAGCAGAGGATACCGCCCAGTATTTATGGTCTTTTGTGTAGTTAACGCGGTTGCCGTCAATTTCAACAACTAAACTGCCGCCGTTCTTTAACTCTTCGGTTTTAATAAGGTTTTGCTCGTACAGTGCATCGCCCACGGTTATCTGGTCGGTAAATATTTCATAGGCGGTTTTATCGCCGTTTTCTTTTTCAATTAAAACATAAAAGTTGTTTTCGCCCTCGCCCAACTTTTTGGCGTTTTCCTTTGTAACTTCGTCTGATTTTCCGCAACCTGCAAAACATACTAAAAGCGACAAACAAAGAAAAACCGGTAAAAAGATTTTTATAACTTTTGTTTTCATATACAACACATCCTTTTTATCTATTTTACCACAATTTTTATAATTTGCAATATCTTAAAATTAATCAAAAAGATGCATCCAAAGGATGCATCTTTTTATAGTACTTTACTCAAAAAGTCCTGAAGTCGCGGACTTTTCGGTTTTTCAAACAATTCTTTCGGAGTGCCTTCCTCCATAATAATACCTTCGTCAATGAATAAAACCCTGTCGGCAACCTCACGGGCAAAACCCATTTCGTGGGTGACTATTGCCATGGTCATACCGCTGTTTGCAAGGTCTTTCATAACCGCCAAAACCTCACCGACCATTTCGGGGTCTAAGGCACTTGTCGGCTCGTCAAAGAGCATTATTTCAGGGTCCATACAAAGCGCACGAACAATGGCAACACGCTGTTTCTGTCCGCCCGAAAGTTGTTCGGGGTAAGAATTTGCACGGTCGGCAAGCCCGACCTTTTTAAGCAGTTCTGTTGCTTTTTGTTCGGCTTCCTGCTTGGACATTCCCAAAAGTTTTATGGGCGCTATCGTCATATTGCGCAAAATTGTCATATGTGGAAATAGATTAAACTGCTGAAAAACCATACCCATTTTTCTGCGGTGCAAATTAATATCTACCTTTTTGTCGGTAATATCAACATTGTCTAAATAAATATGA
>JAZLFY010000041.1:0-4225 GCA_045616025.1 Acutalibacteraceae bacterium
GTGCGAGGCACAAAACGCAGTAAATCCTGACGGATTTACGAGTATTTTAACGAAGCCACAGCGGAAAATTCTTGTTCCAAAATCTGGTTAGGGTTTAAATGTTGCGGTATAAACAAAAATGGACTTATCACACGATAAGTCCATTTTTGTTAACACTGTGAGAAAACTTCTCCTATCGGAAGATTAATTTCTAAATCACTGTCACTTCTCAATTTCAAATTCAAATGTTGCTTATTAATAATAACAAGGTGTTTTCCGCTGAAATAATTTACATAAGATGCGGCAGGATATACTGTAAGTGAAGTACCGCCTATTATAAGCATATCGGCATTTGAAATAGCGTTAACGGCACCCTGAACATCAGCAATAGGTAATTGTTCCTCATACAAGGTAACGTCACAGCGTATCATTCCACCGCAATCACAGTGCGGTACCGCTTCCTTTGAATTAAAAATATAATCGCCCGAATATTCTTTTTTGCAATTAATACAGTAATTACGCCGTGTTGTGCCATGAATTTCGTATACAGTCTTACTACCTGCCAACTGATGAAGTCCGTCAATATTTTGTGTAACAACCGCTTTAAGTTTTCCTTTTTCTTCAAGTTCCGCTAAAAAATAATGTGCAGGATTTGGTCTTACAGTTCTTGCGTCCATCTTTTGACGGTAAAACTCAAAAAACACCTCAGGTTCGTTTACAAGACAACTATGGCTTAACAGATATTCAGGACTGTAACCCTCAAACCTTACGTCACGACTATTGTATAAACCGTCCTTACTGCGAAAATCGGGCACACCGCTTTCGGTAGAAACTCCCGCACCGCCGAAAAAGGCAATGTTTTTTGAAATGTTTATATATTCTTTAAGTTTTAAGATTTTTTCTTCTTCGGTCATAATTTCGCCTGATTTAAACACGGGAAATCACCTCATAAAAATTCTTACATTTTGAGAATAGCATATTTTTATTTTTTTGTCAAATAACAAAGCCGTTCTGCAAAGAACGGCTTTGTATTTAATTTACGGGAATAAGGAGCATTTTATCTTCTGTTAATTCTTCTGTTTCAAGTTCGTTAATCCGCTTTATTTCTTCCACGCTTGAAAGATACCGTTTTGCAATATCCCATACCTTTTCGTTTTTATTGCCAAAATAGATTATCATTGCATATTTGCATTTTTCTTTTTGCGGCTTTTCGGTAACAACCTTAACCGATTTAAGCAGTTCATAGGTTTTACATCTGAAAACGGCGGCATTAAGATTGATTTCACACCTTATTTCAAGTCCACCGTTTGAAAGCAGGGTATAATTACAACCTATGCAGGAAAGCAGAGGTGTACAGACAAGGTCTTGTTCGTCAACCCCTATATTCTTGCTTTCTTCAAAAGGTATTTCTCTTTCGTAAAACTGCGGCTCGCCGCCGGCAGGTGCGGCAATAAGCGAAACTTTAACCTTTCCGTTTACCTTTAAAATGCCGCCGTTTACTTCGGTGCTTAACAGTTCTGTATTACACCACATATCAATTACTTCGGCAATTTGTGACTCGGCAAAATCAAGTGTGCCTTTTGTAATAAAATTATCGTTTACATTGGCGACAAGTGTTTCAAATACCGTTTCTTCGGTCTCGATTTCGGTATCGTATTTCTTTGAAAAGGCGTCCTTTGCCGCTTCAATTTCGTTTTTACAGTAGGTATCTACCGTTATAAGAATTTTCGCACTTACCGAGAAAGAGCGAAGCGCACCCTCCGATTTAACCTTCGGCTTGATTTCAAGATAAACAATATCCGCCGTCACCCTGCTTTGACAGTCGTTATCCTGCTCGCCTGCTTCTATCATACCGCTTAAAGGGAATACCTCTTTAATTGAGGATATGACGCCCTCCTCGTTACAGTAAAGCAGATTAACCGCCAAATCGCCTCTATAAGACCATTTATTCGCCATTATTTTGCAATCGCTTATACCTGCCTGACCGTCATAACGAATTATGCAGTTAATATCCTTTGCACCTGCGCCGATTTCGATTTCTTCTTCGACCTCAATATATTTTTCTTTACAACCGAGCGGTACGGTGGCTTCTATTGTTTCTTTTTTAACCTCTATTCCCTCGTACTCAACATCGGTTACGATTTCTTTAGCGGTAATTTCGCTTACCTCTGCGGACACCGTAATTGCCCCGTGAATATCAATTTTTCGGGGTGTTACGGCGCGGCAGTTCATATACCCCGTTTGTGCAGAGGCGCAAAAACAGACCGCATCGGTTATCTTTTCGCCCTCAAAGGTTTTTGAAAACGGGTATTCATACTCGTAAGAATTAAGCATACCGTCGGTATCAACATAAATTACGGTAAGGGTTATAACCCCCTGTGCCGAAGCCGAGTTTTGCTTTATTGATTTTTCAAAAATATATGGTTTTACGGTGCAGGTAAGTATTCTTTCAATGTCGGGATAATATTCGGGCAGGGTCAAATCAACATCAACGGGTTGCTCGCTTTGCCCTAACACAGCCGTATTTGTGTGGGGCAGATTTACTTTTATGATTTTTTCTTCCATATTTACACACTCCAAAATATTCTTTACTAAAATTTATTCGTGTGCTTTAAAAATTATGCAAGAAAAGACCGTTAAGTCAAAACTTAACGGTCATAAAATTTCTTCAAGTTGTTTTAAATCTGTTATTACATAATCGGGAGTAAGTACCTTTTCTTCGCCGTAACCGTCATACCAACAGGTATCAAGTCCGGCATTTTTACCGCCCTTGATATCCGAGGTCATAGAGTCGCCGATAACAAGTATTTTTGATTTGTCATTTTCGGGTATATTATTGATAACATAATCAAAATATTCCTTTTTGGGTTTTTGAAAGCCCACCGTTTCTGAAACGAAAATACCGTCAAAATATCCTTTAAGTCCCGATTCGTTTATTCTTTTATACTGGGTCAATTTCACGCCGTTTGTCGTGGCATAAATTAAATATCCCTTACCTTTTAAGTACTTTAAAATATCTTCGGCATAAAGGGTTTTAAAATGGCATTCGGACAAAAGATTAAAATATTCCTCGCTCATAACCTT
Organism: Acutalibacteraceae bacterium; assembly: GCA_045616025.1. Classification (GTDB taxonomy): domain Bacteria; phylum Bacillota; class Clostridia; order Oscillospirales; family Acutalibacteraceae; genus UBA737. The sequence continues at coordinate 3,064 of JAZLFY010000041.1, forward strand.
TGCATCCCTTTTTTCGCCCAGAACCGAAAGGGCTTCGCCAAATCGCTCGACCAATATTTCGCTCTTTGCCTTTTCACCGCGTTCAAACATTTTCCAGTATTTTTCGTTGATTTTCGAATAAACGGACACGGTTTTATCGTCATAGGGCAAGCCGTGATTTTTAAAAAGTTTCTTTATTGCAAACTTTTCGGATGCGTAAAAATCAAGCAGGGTGTTGTCAATATCAAAAAACAGGGTTGTATATTTTTTCATTTTTCACCTAAAACAGTACAGAGAAAACCGAGATTAAAATATTTTGTGCCAAAATAATCAAAACCCCCACAACCGCCATACCGCCGTTTGTTCCGCCGCAGATTGACAGCGAGAATTTATAATATTTTTCGTCCTGCACATTTGCCCTTGTTTCATTAATCTTCATAACACAAAAGTCTTTGTATATATAAAGTGAGAAAAGTCCCGAAAGAATAATTGTGGCAATTTCTATTAAATTATCAATATATCCCGCAATTTTCTCACGGGTTGTTTGCGCCGAATTCATCAAATCGAAAAATTCTTTATAGTTCCCCTGCTCAAGCGCCGATTCGTACTGCTGTTTTGTCGGAGTGTTTGCACTTTCTTTTCCGCCGATAGCCGCAACGGTGCAGGTAAGAATAAGACCTACCGCCGCAATAATCAACGCCGCTTTATACATCTTGCGGTAGAAAAACCATATCGCCGCACCAACGGGCCCTAATATTCCGAGTATTGCCGCAGGCCAACACCAACTTACCTTTGAGCCGGATATTTGCATTTTTGCAAATTTGGGTACTGTTTTATCTGCGCCTTTGCCGACAAAGGAAATCATTTCCTCACTGGTTACGCCGTCAATATCGGGCATAGCGCCAAAAAAGCCGTTCATATTGTTTCCGTAAATGCCGCCTGTAAAGTTCGGGTTTGCGCCGCCATAAGTATTTCTGTGTGTAAAGTTTGGGTTTTCGCCCGAATAATTTTTGCTTTGATGGGTAAAATTCGGGTTTTTGCCCGAAAAATCACTCTTTTGGTGGGTGAAGTTCGGGTTTTCGGTATAGTCTGCGGTATTCTTTTTTTCGGCTTTAAGGGCATTACCGCAGTTTTTACAGTAGATATACTCCGGCTCATTTTCGGTTTTGCAAACATCACATAT
>JAZLFY010000042.1:0-3801 GCA_045616025.1 Acutalibacteraceae bacterium
CGGTAAGTTTAATATCAAACATTTCACAAAGACCGCACATAATGTCCATATATCCCGAAAAATCGGCATATATCTGCACACTGTAGGCAAAAGCACCTAAAAGTACGGTAATTCCCGAATAAGAAGGATAGTTTTTAAATACATCCTGAACATAAGGCGCAATCATATCGGCAAGTACCATCTTTTTGAAAAAGCCGAAAATCATACGCTGAAAGCCATAGGAATAATTCTTGTATGTAAAGGTGTGTTCCTTGAAAAATTCGTTTGACAGTTGCTTAAAATCACTTATGGGGCCTTGTGTCATTTGGGGGAAGAAAGAAACAAACAAAAGGGTTTTAAAATAGTTTGTTTCGGCATTGTACTTTTCCCAATAAACATCAAGCAGATACCCAAGAGATTGAAAGGTGTAAAAGGAAATTCCAAGCGGAACTATAAGACTAAATGAATTATCAAGTGTGGTTATGCCGAATTTTGAAAAAAGCATATTTAAGGAGTCAACCGCAAAATGACTGTACTTAAACACACAAAGAACAGCAAGGTTACAAAGCAATGCCGCAAGCATAACAAGTCTTCGCTTGGTTTTATTCTTTTGTTTAATTGTTTTTTTGTCTTCTTTTGAAAGTGTTTCTTTGTTTTCTTTAAAATACTTTCGCTGACCGTCACTTATTCTTTGCATAAAAAGTGAAGCGGCATAAACGGAAAGGGAAGTAAAAAAAACAAAAACAAAACACCACTCGCTGCAAAACAGATAAAATACGGTACTGCTTATAAGAAGTACAATCCATCTGAATTTGTTTGGTATTAAATAGTAAACCGCAAGTGTTAAAAATACAAAGACAACAAATGCCAGTGAGGTTATTGACATTTTTTCTGCCCCCGAAAATCAATTTGAAAGATAAAGGTTCATATAAGGAGATTGCTGTTTCATCTCGTCATAAGTTTTATAAAAAAGTCCGGATACATCTTCGCTTGAATCGACCTTTTTTATCGTTTCGGAAAAAACTTTTGAAAATACGGATGCACCGTCATCGCTCATATGCAGATTGTCATTAAAAGATTCATTGTCATTAAACAAACCAAATCTGTTTTTAAAAAGATTAAAATCGTATAGTTCAAGGTTTTTTTCTTTTGCGATGTTTTCCGTTTGAATTCTGAATTTATCCCAGTCTTTATTTTGCCAAAGGAAAGAATCGGTAAGGGGAGTAACGGTAAGTATTACACGGCAATTCTTTTCTTTGCAAAGGTCAATCAGTTTGTAAAGTTCATTTAATATTTCTTCTTTCGGCTCGTCAATAGCCGTAGAAGAATTATATGTACTGTTTATAAGTTCGAAATCGAGTGTGTTGTCAACAGTTTCCTTTTTAAGATGTCCTTTTGCGGAATAATCAATACCTCGTGAAGTTCCTAAAAACTTGTCCTTATAAAACATTATTCCGTTTGCTAAATCACGGCTGTATGCGTTAAGCCAATCGTCAACCTTAACATATTTAAAAAGAAAACTTAACTGTTCACCAAACGAATCAAGACGGGCTTTTGTTACGGTTTCACCGTCGCCGTATTCTTCACCCTCGTTTCTTGAAAGTGAATTGTAAGAAAGTTCAATAACAACCGTCTTTACTGGGTTGCGTTCTAATTCCTTGTTTACAAGATAAGTTCTGCAATACATAGGAAGAAGTGTTCCCGAAAGATTATAACTGTTAACCCCTAATTCCTCGTCAAGAACGGTGGGCTTAAAAGCCGATAAACCGTGCGAAGCACCGATTACTATATAATCAATACTGCCCGAAAGATTTTTTCTTGCTTTTGAATCAAGATAATATGTTGATTCGGATTTTAAATAGGGAACGATAATTATTACGGAAATCAAGCATACAATACAGATTATCGAGATTGCGGAGATTATTATTTTTTTAGAAGTTTGCATATAAAAATCCCTCCGCACCCCAAGTTGCACGCACACCGAAAGAAATGATAATAATAATCAAAACGGAAATTATTATTACCCGTAACACTAACGGTAAAGCGTTAAAATATTCTCTGATTGGTTTCTTCCTTTGTAAAAGAGAAGAAACAAAAAGTAAAACCGTAAACAAAACCGCCAATAAGAAACTGATTGTTTCAAAGTTAAGTGACGGTGTTAAAAGCGGTACTAATTGACTGATACCGTGTGGAATATCGTGATTTGTGAAAATTCTTTTCCAAAGACCGAATCCGTCTGATAATGTGCCGACTTCGGGAAGTACCTTGATAAATGTAATAAGAATAAATGTACGAAGTGTTTGAAAAGCGCGCCAAAGCCACTTTTCTTCGTTGATTTTAAGTTTTTGTTTTGTGGCGATGTAAACGGGTTCAAGCCAAACCGAAAGAATAATAAATAATCCGTTTACAAGCCCCCAGGCAATATAGCCCCAGGAAGCGCCGTGCCAAAGACCGGTTGCCAACCATGTTACAAGGAGGGCAATGGTTGCCGGCATTGAGTCGGCAAAATGCTTTCCTAATTTGTCTTTTGTGTTCTTTGCAATTTTTCTGCAACCGCTTGACATACCGATAGGGTAGTATATGTACTTTTTAAACCATGTACCGAGGGAAATGTGCCACCTGCGCCAGTATTCAGCAATAGATTTTGAAAAATACGGACGGTCAAAGTTTTCGGTAAGTTTAATACCCATCATTTCACAAAGACCGCACATAATGTCCATATATCCCGAAAAATCGGCATAAATCTGCACGCTGTACATAAAAGCGCCGATTAATGTTGCAATTCCGGTATAATTGCCGTAGTTTGCAAATACATCGTTAACATAAGTGGAAAGAATACAGGCAATAAGCATTTTTTTGGTAAAGCCCCAAAGCATCCTTTGAAAACCCCAAGTGAAATTCTTTGCGCTGAATTTATGTTCTGTAAAAAGTTCGCCGGTAAGTTCTTTAAAATCGCTTATAGGTCCTTGTGTCATTTGCGGGAAAAAGGATACGAACAACAGAACTTTAAAATAATTCTTTTCTGGCTCGTAGTATTCCCAGTAAACATCAACAAGATAACCGATAGACTGAAATGTGTAGAAAGAAATACCAAGCGGTACAAGGAACTTAAATGTATCGGTTATTAAACAGCCGTTAAACCAACCTGCCACCGCATTGTACTGTTCAAGTGCAAAATGAAAATACTTGAAAAAGCAAAGAAGACCGATGTTTAATAACAAGGTAATAAGCATTATCGAAAAACGAATTCTTTTAATTCGGTTTTTCGCTTTGCTTTTTTCTTCCTTGGTAAGTTTTTCTTTGTTTTCCTTTAAAAATTCCTTTTTGTTTAAAGAAATTTTTTGCATCAGTAAAGTTGCAAAATATATAGTGGTTGCGGTGAAAAGAACATATATTGCGCTTTTAAAACCGTATGACAGATAAAAAAACGCACTTGCAACCAACAGTAATATCCATTGTGCTTTTTTAGGTACAACGTAATATAAAAGCAGGGTGATTGCAATAAAGATAATAAAAGTCAAAGAGGTTATTGACATTATCTATGCCCCCGAAAATTATTCTTCTTCCATAATGGTGGAAATCATATTCCACATTGCTTCAACACTGTTGAAATTTTCATTTCTCATCCATTTCGGACCGATTTCAATGTCAAATTCGTCGCAAATATTGGTGATAAGCGTAATAATACTTAACGAGTCAAGACATTTACCGTCGATAAGATTTTTTTCGTTTTCGTAGTCAATGTCGGGGTTGATGTCGTTTAAAATTTCAAGTAACTGTTCCATACTATTCTCCTTAAATTTTATAATAAACTTTTTAATT
>JAZLFY010000043.1:0-3354 GCA_045616025.1 Acutalibacteraceae bacterium
GCTTATAAGGCGGTTATGAAACCGACCGAAGGTACAATTCTTACCGTATCCCGTGTTGCAAGCGAATATGCCGAAAAGGCACTTGAAGAACAAAACGATTTTCTTTATGTTTTCGAAAAGGCAATAGAGGGCGCAAAGGCGGCACTTGCCGAAACACCCGAACTGTTACCCGCGCTTAAAAAAGCAGGGGTTGTCGATGCCGGCGGACAAGGGTTTGTACTTATTCTTGAGGGTATGATGGCGGTATTTAAAGACGGCGTTATCATTAAGTCCGAAACGGGGGCAGAAACCGAGGAAACAGAGGAAAGTTCTGTTATGGCGGCAGGTGAATTCGAAACCGAAATCACCTTTACATATTGCACCGAATACATTGTAAACCGTGACTCTTCCTGCAAAAAGAAGCCGCAGGATTTGCGCAAATATCTTGAAAGCATAGGCGACTGTGTTGTGGTGGTTGACGACAGCGAAATAATTAAGGTACATGTTCACACCGACCACCCCGGTAAAGCGATAGAAGAAGCAATCAAATTCGGTTCGCTTGTCCACCTTAAAATAGAGAATATGCGCGACCAACACGAAAAGGCAAAACACGATGCCGAAATTGCCAAGAAAAAGGCGCAAAAGGCACCGGCAAAGAAAAAGCCGACTTCGGCAGAGCCGGTTAACGATTACGGTTTTGTAGCGGTCTGTGCAGGCGAGGGTATTGCCGCACTCTTTAAAGATTTGGGTGTTGACACCATAGTCAGCGGCGGTCAAACAATGAACCCGAGTACAGATGATATATTAAACGCCATTGAAAGCACTCCGGCAAAAACCGTATTTGTACTTCCGAATAACAAGAATATAATTATGGCGGCAGAGCAGGCAATTCCGCTTGCAAGCCGTAAGGTTATTGTTTTGCACACCCGTACAATTCCGCAGGGTGTCGGCGCAATGCTTAATTTTGAAAGCCTTGAAGACAGTGAAAAGCAGGCAATTAATATGCAACACGCCGCCGAAAAAATTCTCACCGGTCAGGTTACATTTGCCGCCCGTGACTCGGAATTTGACGGATTTAACATTAAAAAAGGCGAAATTATGGCGCTCAATTCCGGAAAAATTTCCTTTGTTGATACCGATATAAACCGTGCGGCAATGCGACTTTCCAAGAGCATTATCGGGCGCGACAGTCAGTTTGTCACCGTTTACTGCGGCGAGGATGTAACCGAGGAGCAGGCAAAAGACTTTGAGGACGAACTCCGTCAAAAATATCAGGATAAAGAAATAACCTTTATATCCGGCGGTCAACCCGTATATTATTACATTATAGGTGTTGAATAATATGAACTTTACGCTAAAACTTGAAACCGATATAAGATTTTTAAAGGGTGTCGGGGAAAAGCGTGCCGAATATCTGAAACTTTTGGGCATCGATACCGTCGGTGCCCTTTTGCGTTATTATCCCCGTGCTTATGCCGATTTTTCCGATATTACCGATATTTTCGACTGCATATCGGGTGAAAAATACTGTGTAAAAGCCACCGTGACAACTCTTGTCAGCGAACACAGAGTCCGCAAAAATATGGTGCTTTACAAATTTAATATATCCGACGGTACGGGCAGTATGTCGGTAACATTATTCAACAATAAATATCTTGCAAAGGCGATTAACAAGGGCAGTACCTATGTCTTTTGCGGCAAGGTAGAGCAAAACGGTTATTCGCTTTATATGTCCTCGCCCGAAATACGGCAGGACGGCGATAATGCTATCCACCCGATTTACCGCCAAAATTCAAAAATCACATCAAAACAGATAGAAAAACTTGTCAAAACGGCACTTTCTTCGGTAAACGAAATAGGGGATGTTCTGCCGCCCGAAATTTTAAAAAGAAACCGCTTATGTTCGCTTGCCGAGGCGATAAAAAATATTCATTTTCCGAAAAACGATAATCTTCTGTCGGAGGCAAAAAGGAATCTTGTTTTTGAGGAACTTTTTGTTTTATCCCTTTCACATTTATTGCTTAAAGGCAAGAACAAAACCTATGCCGCAAATGTTCTTAAAAACGATTACAGCGGCGAATTTAAAAAACTTTTGCCCTACTCCCTTACAAATGCGCAAAGCCGTGCAATAAAAGAGTGTATTGACGATATGCGCTCGGGCAGGGTTATGAACCGTTTGGTTGAGGGGGATGTCGGAAGCGGCAAAACCGCCGTTGCCGCCTGCCTTATGTACTGTGCCGCAAAAGAGGGTTTTCAGTCGGCAATTATGGCGCCTACCGAAATTCTTGCCGAACAGCATTTTGATTTTTTCGTTAATCTCTTTAAAGATACTTTTATTAAGGTGGCACTACTTACCGGCTCGACCAAAAAGAGCGAAAAGGAAAAAATAATAAACGGGCTTAAAAACGGCGAAATTCATATCGCCGTCGGCACTCATGCGCTTATCGGCGGCAGTGTTGAATATAAAAATTTAGGTCTTGTCATAACCGATGAACAACACCGCTTCGGTGTAAGACAGCGTGCCGCGCTTGCCGAAAAGGGCAAACACGCACACACGCTTGTTATGTCGGCAACCCCTATTCCACGAACAATGGGGCTTATTATCTACGGCGATTTGGATATTTCCATTGTGGACGAATACCCGAAAGGCAGACAGAAAATCGATACATTTTTAATTGACGGCGAAAAACGGGAGCGTGCCTACAACTATATAAAGAAACATTTAGAATCGGGATTGCAAGGATATATTGTCTGCCCTGCGGTGGAGGAAACACAAGAAAGTGAACTGCTTTCCTGTGAAGACCTTTATAATCAAATAAAGGAAACCACCTTTAAAAATTACCGTGTCGGACTTTTGCACGGACAAATGAAAGCAAAAGAAAAAGACGAAACAATGCGACAGTTTAAGGACAAGAAAATTGATTTGCTTGTCTGCACTACGGTGGTTGAGGTAGGAATAGATGTGCCGAATGCCGCCATAATGGTAATAGAAAATGCCGAGCATTTCGGTGCGGCAACACTTCACCAACTTCGCGGCAGAGTGGGCAGGGGAACGGCAAAATCAACCTGCATTTTAATTTCGGACAACACAAAAAACGAAAGATTAAATGTAATAAAGAATAACGACAGCGGTTTTAAAATTGCCGATGAAGATTTGCGGCTACGCGGCCCCGGCGACTTTTTGGGACAGCGGCAACACGGCTTGCCCGAACTTAAAATTGCCGACCTTTATGCCGACAGTACGGTACTTAAACTCGCCTCAATGGAAGCGGCAAATCTGCTTGAGAATAACCCGAAACTTACGGGCGAAGAAAACGCGCCGCTGAAAGCCGAAATTGTTAACCTTTATAAACGGCTTAACGAAAACTAAAGCCC
>JAZLFY010000044.1:0-2406 GCA_045616025.1 Acutalibacteraceae bacterium
TAAGGAACGATATTAAAATATTTACCCGAAATGTTTACGGGTGAACCATGTGAAATGTGTCCGCCTTCCTGAAGATTCATACCCATAACAGTATCTCCCGGAGAAAGAAGCGCAAAGAACACAGCCAAGTTTGCAGATGCACCGCAATGAGGTTGAACATTTGCGTGTTCCGCACCGAAAAGTTTTTTTGCGCGTTCACGGGCAATTTCTTCAACAACATCAACATATTTACAACCGCCGTAATAACGGTGATCAGGATAACCTTCGGCATATTTATTTGTAAGTATTCCGCCTGCCGCCAAAAGCACTGCCTTTGAAACGATATTTTCACTTGCAATAAGTTCAATATTATGGCGTTGTCTTGTAAGTTCGTCACCGCAAGCGGCGGCTACCTCACTATCATAATTTTTAAGTTCTTCAAAAAAATTCATAATTCATTCCCTATCTTTATCAATATTTTTATTTGTTTCTTACTGTTTCGGCAAAGCGCACTGTTTCCATTGCATCTTCAGCATATTTATCCGCACCGATTTTTTTGGCGTATTCTTCGGTAAGTACGGCGCCGCCGACAACCGTTTTGCACCACGGTGCTTTTTCTTTTAACAGTTTAAGCGTTTCTTCCATTGACGGTACAGTTGTTGTCATAAGTGCGCTTAAGCCAACAAGCGGTGCTTTAAGTTCCACCGTCTTTTCGACAATTCTTTCGGGCGGAACATCTTTACCGAGGTCATATACATCAAAACCGTAATTTTCAAGCAACAGTTTAACAATATTCTTTCCGATGTCGTGAATATCGCCCTTTACGGTTGCAATTACAAAAGGAACTGTGTTATCGGTTTTGGTTTTTTCCTCAAGAAGTTTTGCATTTATTACCTCAAAGGCGGATTTTGCCGCCTCGGCACTCATTAAAAGTTGCGGCAGATAAAGTGTTCCCTTTTCAAATTCGGCACCTACAAAATCGAGCGCGGGAATTATCATTTCGTTGACAATTTTAAGCGGCTCGTATTCATTTATCAGTTCTTTTGTTTTGAGGCACGCCGCATCTTTAAGACCTTTTTTTATTGCCGTTTCAAGATTATACTGTGCATTGGTGTCTTGTGTAGGTTTATCTTCTGCCGACATACCGTTTGCAAACGCAATGTAGTTTTCAAAATTTTCGTCAAGACCGTCAAGCGATAAAAACGCGTTATACGCCTTTATCATTTCCTGTGAATAAGGATTGATAATTGCGGCATTTAAACCGTTAAACAGTGCGGCGGTAAAAAATGACGAATTTAAAAGTTCACGCATTGGAAGTCCGAAAGAAACATTTGAAACACCAAGCGATGTTTTAAGTCCCATTTCATTTAACAGTTGTATTGCCTTTAATGTTTCCTTTGCGGCATCCTTATCGGCACTGATTGTAAGCGCCAACGGGTCAAATATTATATCCTTTTTATCTATACCGAATTTTTGTGCAGATATAAGTATTTTCTTTGCTATTTCTACCCTGCCTTCGGCAGTTTTGGGTATTCCGTTTTCGTCAAGTGTAAGCGCAATTAAAACACCGCCGTATTTCTTGGCAAGCGGTAAAACGGCATTTAAACTTTCTTCTTTTCCGTTTACCGAGTTAATGAGCGGCTTGCCGTTATAAATGCGAAGCGATTTTTCCATAGCACAAACATTTGCGGTATCAATTTGAAGCGGTAAATCACATACACTTTGTAAAGCATATACGGTGTTCGGCAAAACCTCTGCCTCATCAATTTCGTTTATACCTACATTTACATCAAGAATATGAACGCCTTTTTCCTGCTCGGCTATACCCTCTTTTAAAATGTAGTCAATATCACCCGAAATAAGGGCAGTTTTAAGTTTTTCCTTGCCGGTAGGATTAATTCTCTCCCCTATCAAAACCGGCTTTTTACCGAAAATTTGCGCCTTTGCATAAGACGATACAACGGTATAGTCCTTTATAGTAGGATATTCTGCCGAAAGACCAACAGTTTTTTCGGTAACCGCTTTTATATATTCGGGTGAAGTACCGCAGCAACCGCCGACAATTCCTACACCCATATTTATAATCTCGCTTAAATCTTCGGCAAATTCTTGTGAGCCGACATCAAACACTGTTTGTCCGTCTTTAACATGCGGCAGTCCCGCATTGGGCTTGAAGATAACAGGAACGGAAGAATACTTTAAATACTGTTCAATTATTCCCCTTAACTGTTTAGGACCGAAAGAACAGTTTACACCGATAGCATCCGCACCGAGTCCTTCAAGTGTGGATATTACGGATAAGGGTGATGCACCGGTTAAAAGTTTACCGTCCGTGCCGTAGGCATTTGAAACAAAAACGGGCAAATCACAGTTTTCCTTTGCCGCCAAAAGCGCCGCTTTTGTTTCGTAAATATCGCTCATAGTTTC
>JAZLFY010000045.1:0-2957 GCA_045616025.1 Acutalibacteraceae bacterium
AATAATTGCAACGGCTTTCTTTTCTGCCGCATATTCGGCAAGTAAACCGTCAGATACATCAACAACAACATTGTCAATTTTTTTAACACACTTTTCGATAAGTGCTTTTCTTTCGTTTGGGGAAAATGCACAACTTTTATCGTGATTATTCATTACAACAATGATAACCTTATCGAACATTTCCGCCGCACGGGATATAATATCAAGGTGACCTTTTGTAATCGGGTCAAAACTGCCGGGGCAGACAGCAATACGCTCTTTCATTACTCTGCGCCTTTCTTATAAGAAGTAACGGCAATTCTGCCGTATTTATATTCTTTTGCAAAAACAAGGCCGCCGATTTCTTCGGGCATTTCAGTATTTAAGGGATGTTCGCAAAAAACAGTTCCGCAGGGATTAACAAGCGGAGCTACGGTACTAAGTGCAGTTAACACCAAACCTGCATCGTAGGGAGGGTCAATAAAAACAATATCAAACCGTTGGTCGCAGGTTTTAAGAAATGATAAGAAATCACGGTTTACGATTTTTGCGGTTTTTTCAAAAGGCGTGTCTTTCAAATTTTGTTTTACCGTGTTTATCGAAACCTTTGAAGCATCAACAAAGGTCGCATTATCGGCACCGCGGCTTAATGCTTCAATACCCATTTGTCCGCTGCCGGCAAAAAGGTCTAAAACATTTCTGCCTTCAATATCAAACTGAACGGAACTGAAAATTGCCTCTTTAACCTTTTCTGTTGTAGGTCTGACAAGGTCGTTGCCCGGAACGGTGATTAACCTTTTCCCACGCAACACACCGGTAATAACACGCATCTATAAAACCTCAAATACAAACTATGATGCACAATACATCTATCATATTATCACACTAAATGATGTGTTTTGTCAATACTTAATTTTTATTTTTTAATTTTAAGTTACAAAAATGTAAAAAAACACTTGATTTTTCCCGAGTCTTGTGGTATAGTATTTGAGCATTTAATTTCACCTTACCTTAAAAGGTGGGTTTAATGCCGAATTATATCGACATTGAAGCGGATGGTCCTCTGGCTTAAATAAGCGTATGAACTTCTGAAAAAATTTAAGGAGGAAAATTCAATGGATATTATTAAGGAAATTTCTGCAGAACAGATTAAAGCAGATTTGCCGAAACTTGAAATCGGCAGTACCGTTAAGGTACATGTTCGCATTAAGGAAGGCGAAAAAGAAAGAATTCAGGTTTATGAAGGTACGATTATCGCTAAAAACAACAGCGGTATCGCTGAAACCGTCACCGTTCGCCGTATTTCTTACGGTGTAGGTGTTGAGCGTGTTTTCCCCGTTCATTCACCCATGATTGCTAAATTTGAAACTGTCAGAAAAGGTAAAGTTCGCAGATCTAAACTTTATTACCTTCGTGACCGCGTTGGTAAGGCAGCAAAGGTTAAAGAACTTATCGGTTAATAAGTGTGAAGGGGGACGGCAGTGGCTGTCCCTTTTTCTTATTATTAAGGAGGTGTTTGTGTTGGACGGACAAAACAAAACGGAAATTCAAAGTGATAACGAAAAATCATTTTCATTGAAAGCAGATTTGTTTGAATGGTTTGATGTTTTTTCGGTTGTTCTTGTTATAATTGTTTTGTGCTTTTCTTTTCTTTTTAAGGTTGCAACAATTCAGGGTGAATCAATGCAAAAAACCTTATTTGAAAATGAAAAGGTTATCATCTCTAATTTTCTTTATGAGCCGAAATACGGCGATATAGTTGTTATTTCAAGAAATGTTGACAACACCTATCTTAAAACCGACGACCGCGACACAATGCCCATAATCAAGCGAGTAATCGCAACCGAGGGGCAAAAGGTCGGAATTGATTTTGAAAAGGGCATTGTTTATGTTGACGGAAAACCACTTGATGAGCCCTATACAAACACACCCACAAATCTGCGGTATGATATTGAATACAGTGTTAAAAACCCCGTTACCGTTCCGAAAGGTTATGTTTTTGTTATGGGTGATAACCGTAACAATTCTCTTGACAGCCGATCAACACAAATCGGTAATAACGGTATGATAGACAAACGGTATATTTTAGGACATACAATTTTAAGAATATATCCTTTCAATAAATTCGGAGGTCTTACGAAGAAATAAAAGGGGATTTATAAATGGTGTATATGGTAAGACACGGGCAAACCGACTGGAACACACAAAACCGTCGCCAAGGTCAACACGACACCTTATTGAATGAAATCGGACGCAGGCAGGCAGAAGAACTTGCAAAAAGAATTAAAGATTTAAAAATTGATAAGATTTATACTTCCGATTTATCCCGTGCTATTGAAACCGCCGAAATCATAAACCGAAAGTTAAGCAAAGAAATAATCATTGACCGAAGAATTAGAGAGTTTGATTTTGGTACTGTTGACGGTATGTTTAAGGATGAAATAACCCCCGAAATTCGTTATAATTTAGAATTTCACCCCGAAAAATACGGTGCAGAGCCGAAAGGTGAAATATTTAAAAGAGTTAAAAGTTTCTTTGACGAATTAAAAGAACAAAACGGCGATTATTTAATTGTTTCGCACGGCGGAACAATACATATGATTATGTATTATCTGTTAAATGATACGGAATATGACGAAAATTTGTATTCCGAAAAAATTAAAAAAATCAAAGTAAACAACGCCGATATATTTGAAGTGGATTTACGGCAAAAGACCGTAAAAATTTACGAGTAGAATAAGGACGAAAACCGTCCGGAAAGATATTGTTTTTATGGATAAAAATTCACAAAAAGTTTCGGTTAACTGGTTTCCCGGACATATGGCGAAAGCAAGACGCCAAATTTCCGAACAGTTAAAAATTATTGATGCGGTTGTTGAAATAGTAGATGCAAGAATACCCGTCAGCAGTCGTAATCCGGACTTGGCGGGTATTATTTCCAATAAACCGAAAATGGTTTTACTTAATAAATGTGATAT
>JAZLFY010000046.1:0-1592 GCA_045616025.1 Acutalibacteraceae bacterium
CACCTTTTTTAATTTGAAAAGAGTTTTTTTGCATTTTTCCAATATTTTTTACAAAAATTTTTCCTTAAATTTAATCTTAGCAATTTTTTGTTAAATTTTTGACAAAATATATTGAAATTATAAAAAATATGTGATAAAATAGTTTGATAAATTTAAAAAAATCAGGTGATTATTTATGGAAAAGAAAAAACAAGGCGGATTTTATTACGGTTGGGTTGTGTTTGCCGTTTGCTTTTTAATGGTGTTCATTTCCCTTGGGTTCGGCTCCTCAACAAAGGGTACATACCTCACCGCAATTACCGAAAGTCTTAACTTAAAACGCGGACTGTTTACGATAAACGACTCGATGCGATATATAACAACCGCAATTTTAAGTTTCTTCTTCGGTCACATTGTAATGAAAATAGGTCCTAGAAAGATGGTCGGCGCAGGTTTTGCATTTCTTATAACCTCGTTTACGATTTATTCTTTTTCTAACACCTATTGGCAATTTTACATTGGCGGTGCATTTTTAGGTGCCGGTATCTGTTGGACGACAACCACAATAGAAGGTTACATTGTTGAAAACTGGTTTACCAATGCAAAGGGTACCATAATGGGTATTATTCTTGCGGCAAACGGACTCGGCGGTGTGGCAAGCGAACAGATTATCACCCGTGTTATTTACGGTATGGACGGTCAAATTCCTGCGGCAAATGCAAGATGGCGTCTTGCCTACCGTGTAACCGCAATACTTTTTGCCGTAACCGGCGTTATAGTAGTTGCATTTTTAAGAAACAAGCCGTCCGATATGGGACTTAAACCGTACGGTCAGGACAAAACAAAGAAGAAAAAACGCGGTCTTAACTGGGTTGGTTACGAATTAAAAGATATTCTTAAAATGCCCTGCTTCTATGTTTCTGGTGTCTGCGTATTCTTTACCGGATTTATTCTTCAGTCCATGACAAATGTTTCAAAACCGTATATGTACGATGTAGGTCTTTCAAAAGAATATGTACTTTATGTTTTCAGCGCGCATGCCCTTGTACTTGCGGCATCAAAAGTTCTTACCGGTATTTGCTATGATAAATACGGTATCCGTGTTACTTTCGGTATATGTTCTGTTGCGGCGGTTGTGTCGGTTTCGGCACTTTGTATGATTACTCCAAAGTCAACAGTTCTTCCATGGGTTTACAGTATTATCAGTTCATTTGGTATGCCGCTTGAAACGGTTGTAATTCCGCTTCTTGTTTCCCAGATGTTCGGTCAAAAATCTTTCTCAAAAGTTATGGGTTATTACCTCGCGGCAAACACACTCGGTTATGCCTGCGGTGTTCCGATAGTTAATACATTCTACGATATTATGGGAACATACAAATATATCCTTATCGCACTTGCAGTTATAATGGCAATAGCCGCAATAGTTGCTCAGTTCTCAATGGCAACCGCAGACCGCAAACGCGAAAAGTTTTTAGCGGAACAAGCTGCCGAAACAGTTACACAGTAATATAATTAAACGAAAATCCGCTCGAGTGCGTTGCACCCGAGCGGATTGTTTTATATACTGTCCGCAGGACAGTAATTATTCATTTTTCAGGATAAAGCGGATAATC
>JAZLFY010000047.1:0-1336 GCA_045616025.1 Acutalibacteraceae bacterium
CGAAGTTTTGGCATCAAAAAAACAACCGATAAAAAACAGTATTGCGGGCGGAATTATAAGCAAAGCATTAAAAGCAATGCCTTTTAGACCGTAAGCCGAATATATATATGCGGAAATCCCACCGATAAAATACCCTAAAAACATTGTGAACATCGGGACTGTAACAATTCCCATAACCGATGCACCGAATAAATAATAAACAACAATAACGGAAAACAAAACCGAAAAACTTTTTAAAAAGGTAATAAAGAAAGATTGCCCTTCCCTTTTTAAATAAAAGGAATTAAATACACTTTTAAAGTTTATGGGATTACTTCCCTTTGAAAAAAGTATAACAGAAATAATAAGACCTATTAAAAAAATCAAACAAATCAGATATATTATTTTATTAAGTTTTAATAAACCGGTTTTATTAATCTTCCGTAAATTTACGATTTTACCGCTTGTTCTTAACATAAAAATCATCCTTTCACAAAATATTATGCGAAAGGCGGACAAGATATGTTATTTGATATTATGTAAACCATACACAATACCACATATAATTTATACAATAAAAACAAAAAGATGTCAACGAGAAATATTTTAAATATCCGTTTTATGTTAATGTTTTATGTCAACTATACTACATATATACCGTCAAAATTCATAAGACCGCAACTTATTGTTATTAAAAAATCTTTAAAATTTTGTAACCTTGTGTTATAATAATGTCAAAGGAGTTGATTATTATGTCAAAAACAGTTATTATTACCGGCGCATCAAAAGGTATCGGTGCCGCAACTGCCATTACATTTGCAGAAAAAGGTTATAATGTGGTTCTGAATTACAACACATCTTTTGAGAGTGTACGCCTTCTCTCCTCTTCTTTGCAGAACAGCGGTTATAATGTAATGCCCTTTAAAGCTGATGTAACCAATATTCTTGAAACCGATTTAATGGTTAAGGAAACGGTTGATAAATTCGGCTCGGTAGATGTTCTTGTAAATAATGCCGGAATAAGCATAAACGGATTAATTAATGAACTTGATTTGCATGACAGTGATAATATATTCAATGTAAACCTTAAAGGTGTTTACAATGCAAGCCGCTCAGTTGTACCCTATATGGTGAATCAAAAAAGCGGTAAAATAATCAATATATCTTCAATGTGGGGCGAAACCGGTGCTTCGTGCGAAAGTGCATATTCAGCCGCAAAAGCAGGCGTAATAGGACTTACAAAAGCGCTTGCAAAAGAATTGGCACCGAGCAAAATAACAGTAAACTGCGTTTCCCCCGGCCTTATAGAAACCGGTATGAATTCAAATTTAAGTGAAGAAGAATTGAATAAAATAAA
>JAZLFY010000048.1:0-6560 GCA_045616025.1 Acutalibacteraceae bacterium
A
The DNA here is from genome assembly GCA_045616025.1 of Acutalibacteraceae bacterium. GTDB lineage: Bacteria > Bacillota > Clostridia > Oscillospirales > Acutalibacteraceae > UBA737. Next base: position 2 of record JAZLFY010000048.1, read on the forward strand.
AACAATGTTGCTTGCAGGTATGCCGGTTATTGCCCGTACACTTTCGGTTTTGCAAAAATGCCGGTTTGTTTCAAGGGTAATTCTTGTTACCAAAAAAGACTCTGTTCTTAAAATGCAACAAATTTGCGAAGAGTATGCAATAGATAAGGTTACCGATATTATCGAGGGCGGCGAAACACGGCATAAATCTGTGCTTTGCGGGATAGCCACGCTTACAAAGGACGAAAAAACCGTGCTTATTCACGACGGCGCAAGGCCGTTTTTGACCGAAAATATGATAATTGACTGTATTGAAGCACTTCAAGGTAATGACGGTTGTCTTTGTGCCTTAAAGGTAAGCGATACCGTAAAGGTTGCCGAAAAAGAAAATGTTACAAGAACTCTTTCAAGGGACAACCTTTATCTTGCACAAACACCGCAGGGTGTAAATGTGTCTGTTTACTTAAAGGCAAGCGAAGAATTAAAAGATGAAGATTTTACCGATGACGCATCGGTTATTGAAGCGGCACGGAAAAATGTTAAAATTGTAAACGGCAGCAGAAACAATATAAAAATAACAACAAGGGAAGATATTGCCCTTGCAAATGCTATTATTGAATTAAATCGCGGGAGGGAAGATTAATGCGTATAGGACACGGTTATGATGTTCACCGTTTTGAAAAGGGCAGAGAACTCTTTTTAGGCGGCGTTAATATACCCTTTGATTTAGGTCTTAAAGGTCATTCGGACGCCGATGTTTTACTCCACGCCGTTTGCGATGCGCTTTTGGGTGCGGCGGCACTCGGCGACATAGGAAAGCATTTTCCCGACACCGACAATCGGTATAAAGGTATAAGTTCTCTTATTTTGCTCAAAAATGTAGGTGGACTTGTAAAAGAGGCAGGTTATAAAATAGAAAATATTGATGTAACCGTTATAGCGCAGGTGCCGAAACTCGCCCCCTATATTGAAGAAATGCGCCAAAACATTGCCGATACATTATGCCTTGATAAATCGGCGGTAAATGTTAAGGCAACAACCGAAGAAGGACTTGGCTTTACGGGTGAAAAACTCGGTATTGCGGCACACTCGGTCTGCCTTATTTCATAAAGAAAGGTTTTAAAATGCCTAAAATTCGACTTGACAGATTTATTTCAAACAATTTGAATATTTCCCGTAAGGTGTCCGCCGAAAAAATAAGGGGCGGACTTGTGGCGGTCAACGGCACCGCCGTAAAATCGGTATCATTTTCGGTTGATACGGAAAAAGACACCGTAACCTTTGCGGATAAACCCGTAGAATATAAAAAGCATATTTATATTATGATGAATAAACCGGCAGGTATTTTGTCGGCTTCGAACGATAAATCACGCAAAACGGTGGTTGATTTGGTGCCCGATGAAATGAAGCGGCAGGGACTTTTTCCGGTCGGCAGACTCGATAAAGATACTACCGGACTTTTGTTTATTACCGATGACGGCGAATTTGCCCATAATTGCATATCACCCAAAAAAGCAATACCGAAAAGTTATATTGTCACACTTGACGGTAATATTAAAAGTGATGCAGTTTTAAAATTTAAAGAGGGTATTGTTCTTGCCGACGGTACAAAATGCAAAAGTGCAACACTTGAAATACTTAAAAACAATGTGGCAAGAGTGATAATAACCGAGGGTAAATATCACCAAATTAAGCGGATGTTCGGCACACTTGGGCTTGGTGTAGACAAACTGCACAGAGAGTCTGTCGGAAACATCAAATTGCCCAAAACACTAAAAGAGTCACAATGTTTGGAGATGAATTTAGACATTTTGTTAAAAGGGGTTATTAATAATAGACAAAATATGCCCTAAAACATTGTAAGATTTATTCATAGAATTTGTCTTGATTGTTTGATATAATAATAGTGCGAAAACATATATATTTTTAGGAGGTTCTCTTATGGCAGGATTGTCACTTCGCAATGTATATAAAATTTATGATGGCGGCGTAGAAGCCGTTTCCGATTTCAATTTGGAAATCGAAGACAAAGAATTTATAATTCTTGTCGGACCTTCGGGTTGTGGTAAATCTACCACTCTCCGTATGGTTGCAGGTCTTGAAGAAATTTCAAAAGGTGAAATTTATATCGGTGACCGTCTTATTAATACGGTTGCTCCGAAAGACCGTGATATAGCAATGGTTTTCCAGAGTTATGCACTTTATCCGCACATGACCGTTTACGATAATATGGCATTCGGTCTTAAACTTCGCAAAACACCTAAGGCAGAAATCAAACGCCGTGTTGAAGAAGCCGCTCGTATTCTTGATATTGAGCATCTTCTTGACCGTAAACCGAAAGCGCTTTCCGGCGGTCAGCGTCAGCGTGTTGCACTTGGCCGTGCAATCGTTCGTGAACCTAAGGTATTCCTTCTTGACGAACCGCTTTCCAACCTTGATGCTAAACTTCGTGCAGCAATGCGTACCGAAATTTCAAAATTGCATCAGCGCCTCGGTACAACCTTTATTTATGTTACGCACGACCAGACCGAAGCTATGACAATGGGTACCCGTATCGTTGTTATGAAGTCCGGTCTTATTCAGCAGGTTGATTCTCCGCAGAATCTTTACAGCAAGCCCGCTAACCTTTTCGTTGCCGGCTTTATCGGTTCTCCGCAGATGAACTTCATTGATGCTACCATCGTTAAAGAAGATGGCGGTTATGTTGCTAAATTCAGCGATTTTACCGTTAAACTTCCCGATTCCAAGAATCATGACGATGTCCTCGTTCCTTACGAAGGCAAGGAAGTTATCATCGGTATCCGTCCTGAAGATATTCACGACGACGAAGAATATCTTACCGCACATCCCGAGGGTGTTGTTGATGTTGATGTTGACGTTACCGAACTTATGGGTGCCGAAACCTATCTTTATCTTAAATGTGACGGTCAGAACATCATTGCCCGTGTTGAGCCGACAAGTACGGCTGCTTCCGGTGATAAGATTAAAATCGGCTTTGAAACCGACAAAATTCACATCTTTGATAAAGAAACCGAACTTACTATCACCAACTAACCAGTTAAATATTTATTGCACCGCCTTTGGCGGTGCAATTTTTTTATATTTATCTTGAAAATTAAATAAAAAAAGCGTATAATTAATGTGTATTGTTATATGTTCCTTCAAATAATAAAAGCGGAGGGAACATAATGGATAATAAAAATTCTGAAAACAGTACAAAAACAGAGCAAGACCTTAATGAAAACATTAAGGAAATGGGCACGGTTGAACTGACGGGCGGAAAGCATAAAATATTTTGTCTTACCGTTATCGGTGAAATCGAGGGGCATAATGTTCTGCCCGAACAAAGCAAGACTACTAAGTACGAACATGTTATTCCGCAACTTGTTGCTATTGAACAAAGCAGTGAAATTGAAGGGTTGCTTATAATTCTTAACACCGTCGGCGGTGATGTTGAAGCAGGGCTTGCTTTGGCGGAACTTATTTCGGGGCTAAGTAAACCCACCGTCACCTTTGTTTTGGGCGGAGGGCATTCAATAGGTGTTCCGCTTGCGGTTGCGGCAAAACGCTCGTTTATTGCGCCGTCGGCTACTATGACGGTACATCCCGTCCGTATGACAGGGCTTGTAATAGGTGTTCCGCAAACAATGGATCATTTTTCGCGTATGCAAAACCGTATTACCGATTTTGTGGTGAACAATTCAAAAATCACTAAAACCAAATTTCAAAAACTTTTAATGAATACGGGTGAAATGGTTACCGATGTCGGAACTGTTTTAAACGGAAAACTGGCGGTTGAGTACGGACTTATTGACAGTATCGGGAATTTATCCGATGTGCTTAATTGCTTAAATGAAATGATTGAAAAGAATAAAGGCGGCAAATAGCCGCCTTAGGATAAAAATGTGGGAGATTACATATGGCTGCAAAAAAAAGAAGTACTGCCAAGCGCAGTGCAAAGGTTAAATTAAGAAGCGAAGTAAAGGCGATTATATGGTTTGCATTATCGCTTTTCTTAATGGCGCTTGTTTTCATTAAGGGTGAAAATTTTTGGACCGATATGCACAAATTTATTTTTGGTGTATTTGGTGTAACGGCATTTGTTGTGCCTTTCTTTATGTGTGCCATTGCCTGCTTTTATGCTTTAAATAAACTGACCTCAACCGCAAAAATCAAGTTTATTGAGGGCGGCGCATTTTTAGTTATCCTTAATGCGACTATTGATGTGTTTATGAAATGCAACCGTGAAGTCGATTATCTCCACCATTTAAGCGATGCTTATAAATTAGGTAAATCTATAAGCGGCGGCGGATTTTTAGGTGCGCTTATCGGTGATCCTCTTTACCGTGCTTTCGGTAAAACCGGTGCGGCGGTAACCTTTATATTAATTCTTTTTGTGCTCCTTATGTTGCTTACGGGAACTACCCTTATTGCACTGTTTAAAGCAATTTCAAGTCCTGCAAAGGCGGTTGCAAGGGAAGCGCAAAATGCGGCGGAAGAGCGTGCAGAACGCGAAAATACGGGTGCTAAAACTCCCAAACTTGTTAAGGGCTTTAATGTTGATATCCCGCTTGATACACCGGCGCAGACCAAGCGCCATAACATAAAAGATACATTAAACGATAAAAAGAAGAAGTTAGTCGAATCTTACACGGGCGAAGAATACACACCCGAAGAAGATGCAACATCGGTTGACGAAGCACTTGATACCGCACAAAGCGATGCTGCGCCCGAAAAAATAACGGTTGATATGAAAGCCGAAACCGAAAAGGTAACAAAAGAAATTGCCGAGGGTGAAGATATGGGAATCGGCTATGTTAAGCCGCCCATCACATTACTTAAAGAAGTCAGCAGTGCTGATGCAAAAGCCAAGGAAGCGGAACTTAAAGTTACATCAGAGCGGCTTGTTGAAACACTTCGCAGTTTTGGTGTTGAAACCCGTGTTGTCGATGTGAGTCGAGGCCCCACAGTTACAAGATACGAACTGCAACCCCGTGCAGGTGTAAAAATAAGTAAAATTACAAGTCTTGCGGACGATATCGCCTTAAATCTTGCGGCATCGGGTGTCCGTATTGAAGCTCCTATTCCGAACAAAGCGGCGGTCGGTATTGAAGTGCCTAATAAAGCAAGTGCGGTTGTCGGTATTCGTGAAATTATCGAATCGCCTACATTTACTTCTTCAAGAAGTAAACTTACCGTTGCAATGGGCAGAGATATAGGTGGTAACGTTGTTGTTGCCGATATTTCCAAAATGCCGCACGGATTAATTGCAGGTGCTACCGGTTCGGGTAAATCGGTTTGTATTAACTCAATTATTATGAGCATTCTTTACAAGGCAACACCCGAAGAGGTTAAACTTTTAATGATTGACCCGAAGGTTGTTGAACTTGGTGTATATAACGGAATACCGCATTTAATGGTTCCGGTTGTTACAGAACCCCGAAAGGCGGCAGGCGCACTCGGTTGGGCGGTAGAAGAAATGGAAAAACGCTACCGTATGTTTGCCGACCGAAATGTCCGCGATATTGAAGGGTATAACCGTTTTGTTGATACTTTAAAGGATGAGCCGGATATTAAACCCATTCCGCACATAGTTATAATAATCGACGAACTTGCAGACCTTATGATGACCTCTCCGCATGAGGTTGAGGACTCAATAAACCGCATTGCCGCAAAGGCAAGAGCGGCAGGCATGCATTTACTTATTGCCACCCAGCGCCCGTCTGTTGATGTTGTAACGGGTGTTATTAAGGCGAATATTCCCACCCGTATCGCTTTTGCGGTATCTTCGCAGATAGACAGCCGTACAATACTTGACACTGCAGGTGCCGAAAAACTGCTCGGAAGAGGTGATATGCTGTTTAGTCCTATGGGGGCTAATAAACCGAAGCGTGTTCAGGGTTGTTTTGTAAGCGACGAGGAGGTTGAGCGTGTCGTTGAATATGTCAAAAAGAGCGCAAAGGCAGAATATGACGAATCGGTTATGGAAGAAATCGAACGCAATGCAACCGCCGAAAAGCAGAAAAAAGGTGTTTCGGACGGTGAAGAGGGTGACGAACTTGATGCACTGTTTGACGAGGCAGTACGCATTGTCGTTGAAAGCGGTATGGCATCAACCTCATATTTACAGCGCAAATTAAAACTCGGCTATGCCCGTGCTTCAAGAATAGTTGACCAAATGGAAGAAAAGGGTGTAGTAGGGCCGTTTGAGGGCTCTAAACCCCGAAAAGTTCTTATTACAAAGGAACAGTTAATGGAACGCGAGGCAGGGGAAGAATAATTGACTTATTCAAAGAGAAAAAATAAACGCATAATAATAGCCGCTATTGTTTTAGCGGCTGTTATAGTTATTTGTTTTTGCTTTAAAAATTCTTCGCTTTTTAAAAAGGCGGGAATAAATCTTGACAGTCCGCCCGACGATTTTGTAAGGGTGCTTGATGTCGGTCAGGGCGACAGTATTCTGCTTTCTTCAAACGGCAGAACGGCGCTTATTGATACCGGCAGCGAAAATATGGCAAAAACACTTATAAAAAAGGTGAAATCCTGCACTAAAAAACAGTTAGATGTTTTATACCTTACA
>JAZLFY010000049.1:0-8211 GCA_045616025.1 Acutalibacteraceae bacterium
AAACCTAAAGATGGAAATGAAACACAAATTACTATATTAATTAAAGATTGTCCTAATAGAGATGCCTCTAATCAAACTATTGAAAAAAAAACTGTTGAAGAAGGATTTAAACAACAAATATTTAATAAAATACAGGAAAATTTATATGCCGTCCGCAGGACACATTAATTTCTTCTTTAGCGACAATGCCTTCTTTTTTCATTAGCCCGTCAGGGCGACTTCATTAAAAAAAACGCCCCAAAGGGCGTTTTTTTACTTTATTTCGTATCCGCCGACAGGACGGACGGAAAGTTTTATGCAGGAATTTTCGCCGAAAATCTTTTCTATTGTTTGCTTATATTCCGCAAACATTTCGTTTGGAATATAGCACTGAATTGTTCCTGCAAAGCCGCCGCCGTGAACACGGCAAGCACCCTTTTGACCTAAAAACCGTTTGGTTACGGCAAGGGCAAGGGGTAATGCCTGTTCGGTGGGCTTTTTATTTGAATAAAGATTTTGAAGCAGTTTATAAGAAGAGTCGCCCGAAGCATTAACCTGCTTTAAAAAACCCTCAAAATCACCGTTTTGGAGTGCCTGCTTTTCGGCTTTTACACGCTCGTTTTCGTCAAAAATATGCATTGCACGAAGAACGGCACGGTCGCCGCAAGTTTTTCTGATTTCGGCTAAATTACCGTAAAAATCTTCCACCTTTGCGTCACGCAAAAATTCGACACCCAAAGCATTGCTGACCGCTTTACATTCAAGTGTAATGTCGGCATAATCGTCGGTCAAATCGGAGTGACTGCCGCCCGTATTTACAACACAAAGTGTGTAACCCGAGGACTTAAAATCAACCTTAATATTTTCAACAACGGGATTTTCGGGACTGTTAAAATCGGCAAAAGTGAAACCGCCGGCGGCACTTGCCATTTGGTCAAGCAGACCGCAGGGTTTACCGAAATATTCCCTTTCGGCAAACTGTGAAATTTTTGCGATTTCAACAAAATTTACTTTGTTACCGTTAAAAAGTCCGTTAATAATCGTTGACACCAAAACCTCAAAAGCGGCGGAAGAAGAAAGTCCCGAGCCGCCGAAAACATTGGAGGTGGTATAGGCATCAAACGAGCCGATATTATATCCGCGCTTTTTAAAAGCATAAAGCACGCCGCGGATAAGGGATGCAGAATGTCCCGTTTCGGTTGCCTGCGGCGACAAATCGGACAAATCAACAACATCCATCCTATAACCCTTTGACTTGATGCGGACTAAACCGCTATTGTTCTGACTTACAACCGCCAAAGCATCCAAATCGACACTGCCTGCCAAAACAAGACCGTGTTGGTGGTCGGTATGATTACCGCCGATTTCGGTCCTGCCGGGTGCGGTGAAAAGACGGATATTATCTTTATCCCCATAGTTTTCAAAAAAACCGTCAAGCGTTTGGTTGTAACGGTCTTTTTGTGCGTTTTCGTCACCGTAAAGATATGTAAAGGCGCCGTTTAAAGCGCCTTTATTTATATCTTCTTTAATTTGGTTTAAGTTCATAAGAACTCCCCTTTTTTATAAAGAAAATTATTTGCCGATAATACGAAGTGTATCACGGGCGATAGCAAGTTCTTCGTTGGTGGGTATAACATAAACGAGTACCTTGGAATCGTCGGCAGAGATTTTAACCTCTTCACCGTTACGGAGTGCGCCCTGATTTGCTTCATTATCAATTTTAACACCCATATAGTTAAAGTTGCTCATAATATCCTGACGCAAACCGGGGTTGTTTTCACCGATACCGCCGGCAAACACTATTGCATCTACACCGTCCATAGCGGCGATGTAAGAGCCGATAAATTTAATAATTTGATAGGTCTGCATTGAAAGTGCAAGTTTTGCGCGCTCGTTACCTTCATTTGAAAGCTGAACAAGGTCACGGTTATCGTCGGTGATGCCTGAAACACCCAAAGTGCCCGATTTTTTATTGCAGATAGTATTGATATCGTCGGGAGAAAGATTGTCTTTCTTTGCGATGTATGTAAGAACGGAGGGATCCATAGTTCCGCAACGGGTACCCATCATAAAGCCGTCAAGCGGAGTAAAGCCCATAGATGTATCAAAACATTTACCGTCTTTAATAGCGGAAATTGAGCAACCTGAACCCAAATGGCAGGTGATAATTTTCATATCTTTTTTGGGCTTTCCGGTAATGTCTGCAAGACGGTCGCTTACATATTTATGGGAAGTGCCGTGCGCACCGTATTTACGAACTTTGTATTTTTCATAATATTCATACGGAAGACCGTACATATATGCCTTGGGTTCAAGAGTCTGGTGGAACGAGGTATCAAAAACAACAACCTGCGGAATTTTATCGCCGACAACCTTGGTGCAGGCATCAATTGCAAGAACGTGAGCCGGATTGTGAAGCGGTGCGAGTTCGCCCAAAGCGGCAATATCGTCACGAACCTGTTTGGTAACAAGGCAAGAATCTTTAAAAATGCTTCCGCCCTGAACTATACGGTGACCGATTGCGGAGATTTCGTCAAACGAGTTCATAACCTTATATTCACCCTCGGTCATTGCCTTTACAACCTCGGCAAATGCTTCGGCGTGGGTGGGCATGGGAACTTCCGCGTAGAATTTTTCACCGTTCGGCAACTTGTGGGTGATAGTACCCAAACTGCCGTCCTTTGCGGCAATGCGTTCACAAATACCCTTACAAACAACAGATTCATTATCCATATCAAGAACCTGATATTTAAGTGTAGAACTTCCTGCGTTTACAACAAAAACTTTCATTAAAAATTTCCTCCCTAAAAAATGTTGAGAATCAAATAAATTTGTGGTAAACTAAATTTATCTTATTTATAATATATTATTTCGAACATATTTTCAAGTAATTTTTGCAAAAGGCGGTGTTTTTTATGACGGTTGGTATTATTGCCGAGTTTAATCCGTTTCACAAAGGACACGAATACCTTATTAAAAAAGCGAAAGAAAACGGCGATACGGTTGTATGTGCTTTAAGCGGAAATTTTGTTCAGCGAGGCGACATTGCCGTCTTTTCAAAACAAAAGCGGACGGCATTTGCACTTAAAGCCGGTGCGGATATTGCGGTTGAAATTCCCACGGTTTTTTGTATGTCAACGGCGCAGCATTTTGCGCTTTCGGGTGTGTGGCAACTTTACAATATGGGATGCGAAAAAATTATTTTCGGCAGTGAGTGCGGCGATATTTCTGCACTAAGAGATGCCGCCGATATACTTAATTCTGACGGTTTCTTTTCACGAGTTACGGCAGAACTTAAAAGCGGCATAACCTTTGCCACCGCAAGAGAAAACGCCGCAAAACAGTTTGGAATTGACACCGCCCTTTTAAGGGGTGCAAACGATAATTTAGGTATAGAATACATACTTGCCGCAAAAAAACTTAAACTGCCGATAGGTTTTGAATGTATTAAAAGAAAGGGCGCTTTACATTCTTGCAGTTCACCCGAAGGCGAATTTGCAAGCGGAACTTATATAAGGCAAAAACTTTTATCGGGCGAATATGATACGGCAAACAAATATATGCCCGATTTCGTTTCATATACAAAAGACGACATTGCCGATTTTAAAAACATTGACCGTGCGGTCTGTGCCCTTTTAAGACAGCGTTCTTTAAGCGATTTTGAAAACCTGCCCGATATGAGTGAGGGGCTTTCAAACCGAATTTTTGAGGCGGTAAAAAAAGGCGGGAATTTTGACGAAATTGCACAAGCGGTTAAATCAAAACGGTACACACTTTCAAGAATAAGACGGCTTTTACTTTATGCTGCACTAAAAATTGACAACACCTTTTTTATGCGAACTCCACCGTATACAAGAATACTCGGTGCAAATAAAGAGGGTTTATCCGCACTTAAAAGCACAGTATCAATTACCCCCGTAATTTCAAAGGCAAAGGAAACAGAACTTTTAGACGGTGACTGCAAAAAGGTATTTACCTTTGAGTGCAGGGCGACCGATTTATTTAATCTTTCATTTAATAATCCGCTTTCTGCGGGCAGTGAATACACAGAAAAATTCATTAAAACGGAGGAAATATAATGATTAAAACAAAAATTCTTGACGATTATAACGGCTACGGAAAGGTTTTGTGCATTGAAAACGGTGCAGTAGAACTTTTTGTAACGGTTGATTTGGGGCCGCGAATTATCCGCTATGCCTTAAAGGGCGGACAAAATGTACTTCGTGACACCCCCGATTTTGACGGCCCCCACACCGGAGAAGATTATGAAAACCTTTGGGGTAAGGGCAAAGCGTGGCTTAATATGGGCGGTCACAGAATTTGGGCAACACCCGAAGTGTTCCCCGAAACCTACTCCCCCGACGATGTACCCGTAGAGTACGAAATAACCGAAAACGGTGCAATTTTCACCAAAGAGCCCGAAGTTACGGGAATAAGAAAACAACTTGAAGTTTTAATGGACAAAGACGACAGTAATGTTACGGTTATTAACCGTGTTAAAAATGTAAGCGGTAAGGATATGGAATTTGCCACCTGGAGCATTACGGTTGCCGCACCGGGCGGTAAGGTAATTGCCAAAATGAACGACCGTGACACCGCACCCAACCTTAACCGTGTTATCACCGTTTGGCCCTATACCGATTTATCCGACGAAAGAATTAAATTTTTCGACAAGTATTTCACCCTTACCCAAAAAGACGGCTTTGCCCGTCCGATTAAACTTGGTTTTGATATTGACTGCGGCACGGTCTTTTATGTTCTTGGCGAAGATACATTTATTAAATCTTTTGGCGGCACAAATGACGGCAATACATATCCGGACAATGGCTGCAACTTTGAAACCTACACCGATACGGGTATGATAGAGGTTGAAAGCTTATCCCCGCAAAAGACCGTAAAAGACACAGAAATTCTAACACAAACTGAGCATTGGTCACTTGTTAAAACTCCGACAAACTGTAACCTTGAAACGCAGGACGGAATTGACGAATTTATGAAGAAAATTTAATATCCCCACAAAACCGGCTATATTATAAAAAACGACATTAAGTTAAAATTTATGTCACAAAAGACAATGGCAAAACGGCACAAATTCTATTATAATATTTAAAGCACAAAATGATTTAAGGAGATATTTATGCCAAACAGAAATTACAGACTCTCCATTTGGGGCGGGTTTTACAAGGAAATAGGTGTATATAAAGCCATTGACCGTTTTATAGAAAACGGTTTCTATGCCATAGAATACCCCGATGTTTTCACCAAAGATTATCTTGAATTGCCGCGCGAAGAATATATGGCAGAAGCCAAAAAAATACACGATTACGCAAAAGAGAGAAACTTTGAAATCAGTCAGGGACACCTTTTGTTTGACCACCCGTTTTTGGGTGACGGGCCGCTTGAACTTTTAAAGAAAAACATTGATTTTCTTGAAGCCGTCGGCGTAAAAAATATGGTTTTACATATTTCGGGCAACGAAAACGGTATTTCGCTTAAAGAGTTAAAAGAAAAATACTATGCCGCCCAACTTGCAAGAATTAAAGAACTGCTTGAATACATCGGCGACAGAGATATTGTTTTATGCCTTGAAAACATTGTTCAAAACCCGAACACCGAAAAAAGCGAATATATACTTGATTATATTCACGACTGCGATAATTCACCCCACCTTGGAATTTGCTTTGATGTAGGGCATTTAAACCGCAGTGTGGGGCTTGGTCACGTAAATCAGACACACAAAGAATTTTTTGAGAATTCCGAAGGTCGCATAAAGGCATTACATATAAACGGAAATGCCGGAGATGTTGACCAACATGTTTTCCCGTATACGGGCAAAGAAGGGCACCGTGTTGACTGGGCGAATTTTATAGAAGCGCTCAACAAGAGTGATTATAACGGGCTTTATAACTATGAAGTACCGGGAGAAAGAAATTTCGTTCCTTTCCCCGTCCGTGATATGAAACTGCACTATGCAAAGGAACTTTTTGAATATATGACAAGTGATGCTTTTACAAGCGACCCAAACAGAGATAAATGGAAATAAAAAAGTTCTTGATAAACAGTAAGCATTTGTGGTAAAATTCAAAAGTAAATTACTTAGGTTTAAAATTTATATTTTGGAGGTTATTTATATGAAAGTTATTACATTTGGCGAAGTAATGTTAAGATTATCGCCCGAGGGTTATTACCGTTTTATGCAAAACGATAAGTTTGTTGCAACTTTCGGCGGCGGCGAAGCAAATGTTGCCGTTAGTCTTGCAAACTACGGCGAGGATGTTTCCTATGTAACAAAGTTGCCGAAGAACCCCATTGCCGATGCGTTTGTCGGTCAGATGCGTTATTTTGGCGTTGACACCAAAAACATTGTCCGCGGCGGTGACAGAATAGGCATTTATTATATGGAAAAAGGCGCTTCGCAACGCGGCTCGGTTTGTGTTTATGACCGCAAACATTCCGCTATTGCCGATGCCGACCCTGCCGACTTTAATTGGAAAGAAATCTTTGCAGGTGCCGATTGGTTCCATTTCACCGGCATTACTCCCGCACTTAGTGATAATATGGTTGAGGCGTGCAAGCAGGCATGCATTACCGCAAAAGAAATGGGCGTTAAAATTTCCTGCGACCTTAACTACCGCGGAAAACTTTGGACCAGAGAAAAAGCAAATGAAGTTATGACCGAACTTTGCAAATATGTTGATGTACTTATTGCAAACGAAGAAGACGCAAAAGATGTTTTCGGCATTGAGGCGGAAAACACCGATATTTACGGCGGCAAATTAAATCACGAAGGTTATAAATCTGTTGCAAAACAGTTAACCGATAAATTCGGTTTTGAAAAGGTTGCCATAACACTTCGCACATCTATTTCCGCTTCAGAAAACGACTGGGCTGCAATGCTTTTTGACGGCAAAGATTACTATTTCTCAAAGAGTTACAAACTTCGCCTTGTTGACCGTGTAGGCGGCGGCGATTCGTTCGGCGGCGGTCTTATTTATGCTATCGGTGAATATGACAATCCGCAAACGGTAATTGAATATGCTGTTGCGGCATCCGCACTTAAACAGTCCATTGAGGGTGACTTTAACCGTGTATCAAAATCGGAAGTTGAAAAACTTATGGGTGGCGACGGTTCGGGCCGTGTTCAAAGATAATAAATTGTTTAATAAAACGGCGCAGCTTACAGTAAAGTAGACTGTGCCGTTTTTGTATAACAACAATATCAATTCCTCTTTTTTCAAAATCTTTGCAAATTTGCTTTTTTATGTTATAATTATCAAAAACAGTCAAAGGAGATTTTTATGCCAAAGAAAACGCAAAGACAGTTTTTGAAAGAAAACAATATTCTTAAAAGCGTTTACGCAATGTTATCCTTTAACCGAAAAACTCTGCTTTTGTTTTTGCTCGGTTTTATGGTTTTTTCGATTTTTTGCGTAAAAACCTTTGTTGACCTTATCGGTACAATATGCTTTGAACATTCCGACATATATTATTTAGGCCCAGACAATCTGCTTTCGTTTCTTTCAAGTCCTCTTGTTATCATACTTTTGCTGATAATGTATATTTCGCTTGCAATTATAAATATTTTCAATATATCGGGTTTGATTTACATTTGCAGAATGTCATATCTGCACAAAAAAACACGACTAAAAGATGTAGTTGCCAAAGCCCTCTACACCTGCAAGCGCGCCTTACATCCGAAAAACTGGATTTTAATTTTGATTGTTCTGTTTTTACTTAAATATGTCGGTATTATTTCCGCGACAAATCCTTCTTTTCAAATGGTAATTCCGGAATTTATTGAAGATTTTATTATGGCGAATTCCGTACTTAAGCCCTTCTATATCTGCGCAAATATTGCACTTTTTATTCTTTCGCTTATATATATTTTTTCTTTCCCTATTTTTGTACTGAGTGATTTAAGTTTTGCGAAATCCGTTAAAAGAAGCAGGACATTTTATAAATATATTCCGATAACTTTTTTGATTTTCACTATTACCGTGGTAGTATTTTCGGCATTATCCGTTTCGGTATCCGGTGCAGTGTCTGCTCTGTTAACATCCGTTGCCGAAAGCTTTTCTGACGGAATAGGCAATTTAATTATCACACACAGCGGAACGGTAACCCAGATTATCAGTTCAATACTTATGTGTATTTTGCTTCCTGCCGTTTCTATGGGGGTTGTAAGCGCACTGTTCCTTTCATACAGAGAATATTTCGAAGTAACAAGTGATA
>JAZLFY010000050.1:0-5064 GCA_045616025.1 Acutalibacteraceae bacterium
CGGTAATTTTAAAAGAAAGGAGGACACATCAATGAAAATGAACAAGAAAAAACTTGCGGTTGTTTCCTTAGTGCTTTGCATTGCAGCAATTATGTCTATGGCATCTCTTGCATGGTTCACAGACACCGATTCCGTAACTAACACCTTGTCTTTCGTTACCGATTTCTCTATGGACGTATACGAAACCGAAGATGACGGTAAAACAAAGCATGTTGTTTCAAATGAAACTGTTGGTCGTGATTATACCGATCTTCATCCGAATCAGGTAATCCACAAAGATCCTACTGTTGAAAACAAGAGCAAAACCGAAGCACAGTTTATTAAGGTGAGCGTTACCGTTGACAAGCTCAGCACTTGGAAACAGGTTGTTACCGCCGGAAGTGATCTTACTTCCATATTCAAGGAGTTTGATGCTTCTGCATGGACACTTTACGGTACACCCGTAGAGAAGGATGATGCAATTACTTACACCTACATTCTTAATTCTGCTCTTGCTGCAGGCAAAACTGCAACTCTCTTCAAATCTGTACAGATTCCGAGTGCGGTAACCCTTGAACAGGCAAAAACTTTAAGCGGTTCTAAAATTATCATTACAGCAGACGCTCTCCAGGTATCTGCTCTTGGTAAGACAAACCCCAAAGACGCTTGGGACCTCGTAAGTACCAAGTAATTTAAACGCGAGTTTAAACTTTATCCCAAAGGAAAGTCACCCCGTTTTAAAAGCGGGGTGGTTTCCCACAAACAAACGATTCCTTTTTCGGCGGTATTGAGGGAATCGTAAAAAGCCCTTCAATACCGACCGAGAATTTTTAATAAGGAGGTACTACTCAAATGAAGACTACTAAAAAGTCACTTGCTTTAAGTACTTTATCTCTTGTCCTTTGTGTTGCAATGTTGCTCGGTACCACTTATGCATGGTTTACCGACAGCGTAACCAGCGGCAAAAATGTTATTACCGCCGGTAACCTTGACATTGAACTTACACACAGTAACGGAACAGTTACTGATGAAGATGTTGACGGCGCAACCGATCTTTTTGCTCTCGATCATTGGGAGCCGGGTGCTGTTGCCTATGAAAACTTTACCGTTAAAAATGTAGGCAGTTTAGCACTTAAATACAAACTTCAACTTGGTATTTATGATTATAATACCCTTACAGTTGACGGCGTTGCACGTTCCCTTGCCGATGTTCTTAAAGTATCCATTCAACCGGGCGCTTTCAGTGGAACACGCGAGGATGCAATGGCTCTTGCCGAAACCGAAAATAAGACTATTTCCGATTTCAGCAAAGAATCTAAACTCGGAGCAAAGGGCTCTGAATCCGCAAACGATATCTATTCTATGATCGTTTATTGGAAACCCACGGATAATGACAATCTTTACAATGTTAACAACGGCAGAACCGTTGATGCTCTTCATAACGGTATAAATGAGTTGTTTATCGAATTCGGCATCCACCTTGTTGCTACTCAGGATACTGTTGAAATCGA
The DNA here is from genome assembly GCA_045616025.1 of Acutalibacteraceae bacterium. Taxonomy (GTDB): domain Bacteria; phylum Bacillota; class Clostridia; order Oscillospirales; family Acutalibacteraceae; genus UBA737. The sequence goes on from JAZLFY010000050.1 coordinate 1,491, forward strand.
CAGTTTTGACCAGTGGTATGATAAAAATTCCACTTATGATCAAATCCCGAATTTCAAAAAGGCAACCGGTTCAAAAGAAACCAGCCGTGAAAGTGATACTAACGGCGGAAAAACCGAAAACGACCTTACTATTGAAATTAATGCTAAAGATTTGACCGGCACATCGGTTAAATTAGGTGATGCTCAGGTTCCGAAGGAAGCCATTGACGGTGTTCTTGACGAATTCCTTGAACCCATGCCGGAAGAAATTCCCGACGGCACAGTAATCAAGGATGATGTTGTATTCACACTTAATGTTGAAACAAAGAGTGTTAAGTCCGATTCAACTTTACTTGATATTACCATGGACGGTGAAGCAACCCGTACCGAAACCAAAGGCAGCGAAAGCAAAGTTACCGCCTCCAAGACGGCACCTATAACCGAGCTTAAAGCACCGGTACTTGTACCGCTTAAGCTTCAGGCAGGACTTAAAAATATGCAGGTATTCCATACCCACAACGATGTTACCACCGAAATGGGCAAGGTTAATACCAAAGCAGAAGTTACCGATGGTAAATTCTGGTATGATGAAAACACCGGCGATTTCCTTGCAAAAATGAGCAAATTCTCGGATGTTGAAATTAAATATGACCCGATTGAAAATGTTGCAAGAATAGGCAATACCGGTTATTCTTCACTTTACAATGCATTTGAAGCCGCCAAAGCGGGCGAAACTGTCGTTGTACTTAAAGACACTACCGCTCCTGCAGTTTCAAAGGCAAACATCACATTGGACCTTGGCGGTTTTGCCGTATCCGGCGTTGCCGTACAGAACTCCACTCTCGGTGTTACCGGTAAGGGTTCTCTTACTGCTACCGTTGGTGCAGGCGCAATGCTTAATGCCGATTCAGGCGAATTTACAAAACTTACTTTTGCAGGAAAAGGCGATGTAAACCTTAACGGCGGTAAATATGAAGAAGTCATATTAACCGACGGCGCAACAATCAACCTTAATATCAACGGCGGCACCTATCATCTCGAAACCGCAGCAGAGAAGGAAGCTCTTGAAGCATACCTTACTGATGTTCAGTATTTCGCTGCTACCTCAGAAGCAGGTTGGTATGAAGTCAAATCATTTGACGACGGTATCGTTGCAAGAATAGGAAATGCGGGCTATACAACCGTTCCTGCTGCTGTTGGAACCGTTGCAGGCGGTCAGACCGTTAAAATGGTTAAAAACGTAAGCGGCACAGTTCCTTCGTCCGGTAGTGATATTTATCTGTCACCGATTTCACCTGCAAACAGCGGAAACCGCACATTTGATTTGAACGGTAAAACTATTGCGGTTGATTTAGGCACTTGGGACTTTGGTGTTGGCTCGTTGATATATCTTGCTAACAGTTGGAGTGGCACTTACGGCGGCACTTTAACCTTCAAAGATTCCATAGGTTGCGGCAAGATATCTGTTACCAAAGAAGCTCCTACCGACGGTCACAGAGTTGCTGCAGTTTGTAATGATACACATACCTTCCATAATTTCGTATTTGAAAGCGGCACCTACGAAGGTACTACTGCCGGTGTTTATTTCAAGGCCGGTAGTGTAACAATTAACGGCGGTACCTTTAAAGGACCTAATGCATTTGAATACAGTGCTGATGATTACGGTGCAAAACTTGGTACAGTAACAATTAACGGCGGTACTTTTGACGGCAAGTTTACTATTGCAGACTTTGCTCATAACAAAGCAGTCAATCTTGAAGCTGTTGTTGTAAACGGCGGTAAATTCAAGACTGCCGAAGCGGCTCCCTATCTTGCAGAAGGCAAGATTCTTGTTGAAAAAGACGGTTGGTTTGTAGTTAAGGATGCAGCAGATGCACCCGACACTTACACAGCAAAACTTGTCAACAAAAACGGCACGGCTGCTTATTTCTCCAAGAATGAAAAAGCTGCTGCAAACGAAGCTATACAGTGCGCTATAAATGAAAGTGTTGTTTATATCAAAGCAGATGCTGACCAAACTTATGTAATTAAGGAATTGGAAAGCCTTACAATTGTTGCCGATGATGAAGACCATGAAGCAAAATGGGAAGACGGCAAAGCAACCGCAACGGAAAATTACGAAGTTAAGAAGGAAACCGGTGCAATCGAAAACTCCACAAAATACAGTTCTGTTAAGATTGCATTTTTCAAGGTAAGTGACGGTAACACCTATGCAACCGTAGCTGAATTGAACAATGCATCTTTGTCAAACAAGACCGTAACTTTACTTCGTGATTTAACAACCGATACCAAGATAACAAATTCAAGCTCATATATACTTGATTTGGGCGGTCACACCCTTACTTACACAGGTGCCGGTTACGCACACACATTTAACGATAATTCTAAACCGAGAGGCGTAAAGAACGGTACAATTAAAGCTGAAAACGGTTCCGGACTTTATAAACAGTATACCGGTTCGGGCAACTCCACCACCTATAATGTTAATGTTGTTGCAAAAACAAATGCGTTGTATATCTCTATGACAAAATCAGGCGGAGTCATTACTGTTTCCGGCGGAACATATACTGCTGAAAATGCAATTACCGTAACCACATCCGGCGTTACTGTTTCCGGTGGTACCTTTAACGGTGCTTGCAAACTTGGCAGTGCAACCGTTACCGGCGGTACATTTAACGGAACACTTACTGCCAGCGGTAAAAACATTAAGGGCGGTAAGTTTACAAGTGACCCGACTGATTATGTTATGGACGGTTACCATGTGGACGATACCGTTAACCCCGGTTACTATACTGTAGTTAAGAACTAATTGATTTTAGTTTAATTGTTAATGATTACAGTAAAAATCAGTTATTAATAACTAAAATGCGGCATGCCCCCGATTTCTCGGGGGCGTGTTTTTGTTTTTTTGGGAACGAAGGTGCAAAGCGGCGATACCGCAGCATCTCGCTTGGCACTGTTAAGCCGTACATTGGTTTTTGCCGTAAACCCGAAAGTTATCTTTCCAAACAGGTTATATGTTCTGTGCGTATATCGTCCGTCAGTTTCCAATAAATATCCTTATTTGTGTGGTGGTACTTAAAACCGCATTTTTCCTGACAGCGTTTTGATTTTTCATTGCCGTCAAAATATCCGCACCAAAGCCGTACAAGGTGAAGGTCATCAAAAGCGTGGCGGATAAGTTCTTTTGCCGCTTCGGGAATAAGTCCCTGCCCCCAAAAAGGAACACCGAGCCAGTAACCTATTTCGCCCTCGTTTTCGGGCAGATTAAGATTACTGTTTTTGCCGATCATCAGACCTATACTGCCGATGGCATTATTATCCTCTTTTAAACAAACGGCATAGGTTTCGGGGACTGATAGAACATTTTTAATAATCTGGCGGCTGTTTTCCACGCTTGTATGTACCTGCCATCCGGCAATGGGCCCTACACGCTCGTCCTTTGCATATTCGTATAAGCTTTCCGCGTCCGATTCATTCCACGGACGCAGAATCAGTCTTTTGGTTTCTAATATCATATTTTTTCTTTTACTCTCCATACATTTTTTACGATTTCCCGTTTGGTGCCTTGATATAAACCAATTCCGATAAAGAT
>JAZLFY010000051.1:0-1374 GCA_045616025.1 Acutalibacteraceae bacterium
GAACCCGACGACACGCACGACGGACATAAGATTTATTACGAAAACACGCAGGACGGATGTTTTTACGAGGATGCTCTCTGTGGGACCCTCATCGGCGACACAGATGCCCTTGCAGACTGGCTTTCCACCCCCGTGGAAAACGGCGGCGGTATGATACCGGCTACGGGCGAGCAACCCGCAGTTGAAGTGCAGACTTTTGAAGCGGTGCCTGCCACCTGTACCGGATTCGGCCATAAGGGTTACTTTAAGAATTCTGTCGATGGCTTATATTACAAGGATGCGGAATGCTTACAAATCATAGGCGATGAAACGGCGCTTGAGCGGTGGCTCAATCCGCAAAGCCCCGAAGAACTCGAGAATTCCGGACTTATATTGCCCCTCGGTCATCTCGGTGTTTGCGGTGATGATATATGCGCAGGCCACTACTGTATGAGAGAGGGCTGTCCTGACTGCGAGAGCCGGGCGCTTTTGTCGCATTGGCTTAATGAGGAAGGCACCGCCTGTGCGCATTGCGGTGCACCTGCGGCAACAGCCAAGGATTCTTATAACAATGATTTTTATGTTTTCTATGCCCCGTTTGTCGATAACGGCGAGCCGCTTACTCAGGCTTGGTATTATTTTGATGAGAATACCGTTATTACAAACCCGATTATTTTACAAAGGGAAGCGGTGGGCTTTATTATAGCCGACGGTGTGACCGTAACCGCCAATGCAGGTTATTATCAGCCGGAGGGCACTGTGCTGGAAATTTACTATGCTTCAAACGGCGAAAACAAGGGTGAGTTTTTCGGCACAAAATACAGTTGCCGTGATACTCAAACCGGTGAGATTTTCTATAATCACACCGATAACGGCAATGGCGTCTGCGCGCACTGCGGCAAAGCAATACTCTTTTATATCAACGAAAACGGCGAAAGTTTATATGCCCACGGTGCGAAAAAATACATCACCGGCACCACCGGCGGTACTAAAATGACCACGCTTGACTCGGGCTGGTACTATGTTGATAATGATATTAACTCCTATATTCTCTTTGGCGAGCCGCTTGTCATAAACGGTGATGTGCATTTGATTTTAAAGGACAACAGCCACCTTATTACACAGTATGGCATAGTTGTCTCGAAAAACAGCACGCTGCATATTTATTCGCAATCTTTCGGAGAAAATATGGGTAAAATAACTGCCGATTGCAGTAATCTTTCGCTCAGCGGTATGGCAGGCATCGGCGGCAGCATTGTGGATTGCGATGCCGGAACACTCATAGTAAACGGCGGTAAAATCATTGCCGTAGGCGGAAAGGGTGCGGCAGGCATAGGTGGCGGCTTGGGCGGCGACGGCGGCACGGTTATTGTAAATAACGGCGATGTTAAAGCC
>JAZLFY010000052.1:0-8839 GCA_045616025.1 Acutalibacteraceae bacterium
GGCACCCGTCCTGCCGGTATTTACAGCGCAGGTACGGCACAAAAACTTATAAATATGAAGGGCTTTATGCCGGGTAAAAGTGTTGTAATACTCGGCTCGGGCGATATAGGGCTTATTATGGCACGCAGAATGACACTTGAAGGTGCAAAGGTTAAGGCGGTTTGCGAACTTATGCCCTATTCTGGCGGACTTGCAAGAAATATTCAGCAGTGCTTAAACGATTTTGATATTCCGCTTTTGCTTTCGCATACGGTAGTTAATATTCACGGAAAAGACCGTGTTTGCGGTGTTACCATTGCAAAGGTTGACCAAAACCGTAATGTGATAAAAGGCACCGAAAAATATATTTCCTGCGATACTTTGCTTCTCTCTGTCGGACTTATACCCGAAAACGAACTTACAAAGGGTGCGGGGATATCGCTTGACCGTACAACCGGCGGTGCAGTTGTTGACGGAAGCCGACAGACAGATGCAGACGGAATATTTGCCTGCGGTAATGTTCTGCATGTTCACGATTTGGCGGACTTTGTATCCGACGAAGCGGAAATTGCAGGCAGAAATGCCGCCGCATATATAAAAGGCGAACTTAAAAAGGATATAAGCATAAATCTTGTCCCCGACGGCCGTGTGCGCTACACCGTACCGCAAAAAATTACGGCAAAAGAAGACACCAAGGTATATTTCAGGGTGGCAAATGTTTATAAAAATGTTAAGATTAATGCTTACAGTGACGGCGAACTGATTTTTTCAAAGAAAAAGAACAGCGTAGCACCGGGCGAAATGGAGTTTATTGTGCTTAAAGGCGATACGCTTAAAGACGGCGCAAAAATCGAACTTAAATTAGAGGAGGCATAAACCGTGGAAAAGAAATTAACCTGCATTGTTTGTCCTATGGGATGTTCGCTTTGCGTTAAAGAAGAAAACGGCAAAGTCACCGTTACGGGTAACACCTGCCCCCGCGGTGCGGCATACGGCGAAAGCGAAATTAAAAACCCTACCCGTACCGTCACTTCCACCATGCGTACCGAAGACGGAAAATTAGTACCCGTTAAAACCGACAGGGCAATACCCAAAGATAAAATCTTTGAATGTATGAAAATAATAAATGAAAATAAAGCCCCTTTACAGAATGCTATCGGTGATGTTATAATAAAGGATGTATTCGGAAGTAATATAGTAGTAACCGGTAAAGAGGTAATATAAATGGATAAAGTAATTCCTGCGGTTTCTTCGGAAAGTTCCTTTGAAAATGCTCTTAAAACAAATGCAAAAACTGTTTTTTATCTTTCGCCTACCATTGATAATCTGGCAGGTAAGGTCGAAAAGTGCCACGCCGCCGGCAAAAGAATTTTTGTTCACATGGATTTGGCAGAGGGTATAGGCAAGGATAAACTCGGTTTAAGTTTTGTTAAAAAATGCGGTGTTGACGGCATTATCAGCACCCGAAACAGTATTATTAAATATTCAAAAGATGTGGGACTTTCCACGGTGCAACGGTTTTTTATTATTGATTCGCACTCGGTTGACACTACCGTTGATACGGTAAAAATAACCAAGCCCGATATGATTGAGGTTATGCCGGGTTGTGTGCCGAAAATAATTGAAAAACTGAAGGCCTATGTAACTGTGCCTATTATTGCAGGCGGACTTATTGAAAAGGCGGAAGAAATCAATGCGGAAATATCTGTGGGTGCCGCCGCAGTTTCTACCGGCAGGGCGGAACTTTGGGAGGTAACGGTATGAAATTTACCGATAAAAAACTTTATCTTCTCGATATGGACGGAACTTTGTATTTAGGCGATAATCTGTTTGACGGCACACTCGAGTTTTTAGAGCAGATTAAAAAAAGCGGCGGAAGGTATATGTTCCTTACCAACAATTCTTCAAAAAGCGCCCAAAGTTATGTTGAAAAACTCGCCCGTTTGGGCATTGCGGCTACTACCGACGATTTTTTCACCTCAACCGAGGCAACAATTATATATCTCAGCGGTAAAGGTTATAAAAAGATTTATGCCATGGGAACGGAGTCGTTCAAAAAACAACTTAAAGAGGCAAACTTCCCGATAACCGAAACTTACGAAAAAGATATTGACTGTGTGGTTATAAGTAACGACCAGGAACTTACCTTTAAAAAGTTGGACGATGTCTGCAAAATACTTACAGAAAAAGATATTCCGTATATTGCGACAAACCCCGACTTTGTTTGCCCCACCGAGTACGGATATGTTCCCGACTGCGGTTGCTTTGCCGATATAATTTATGCCGCAACCAAAAAGCGGCCCGTGTTTATCGGCAAACCCGAGCCCGAAATGATTTACCGCGCCTGCGAAAAAAGCGGCATAAAAAAGCAGGATGCCGTTATTTTCGGTGACCGTCTTTATACCGATATCAGAAGCGGAGTAAATGCGGGAATTACCACCGTTTTCGTTTTAAGCGGCGAGGGCACGATGGATGATGTCAAAAAAAGCGATTTTAAACCGGACTTTATTTTTAAAGACATTAAAGAATTTCTCGAATATGCATTATAACAAAAACCGAGCAGAAGAAAATTTCTGCTCGGTTTTTTATTACGGTAATTTATCTGCCGGTTTTTCACGGTATTTTATAATCATTTCTTTTAATGCTTCAAAGTATTCGTCAGCGACCGTGAAATATTTTTCGCCGTCAAAATACTGTATTTTGTTTTGCTTTTCATAAAGTCGAAATTCGCCGATGTTTTTAGAAAACATTAAGGTTTCGTCGGAAAGGAAAAGGGGCATATATTGGCTTGAATATTCCTCTTCTCTTTCGATGCTCGGCGCCTCTGTTTTGGAAGCAAGTACCGCATTTATAAGTTCTTCTTCCTGCCGGTTAAACAGTACCGGCGCACCCTCATATGCTTGATTTCCGACAATGGCTCCCGTAACGGTGGCATACTTATTCAGTGTATATCCGTTTATCATATCTTCGTATTTTTTATAACAGTCCTCTCTTGCAAAATAACTGCCGTTAACAAAAAGTAACCCTTTTTCTTTATCTATTGAATAACTGTATCCGCCGCTTAATAACCCTGCAAGCAAAACGGGAACATCCTTTTTTGTAACATGCATACCGTCTTGACGGGCAATATAAGAAGGGGATAGGTATTCGCAAGCAGGCAGTTTTTTGTAAATTTTGCCGTCAAGCAAAATTTCGGTTTGTTTTTTATTGTTCCAAAACGCTTGATTTTTGCGCTTGGTATCAAGTGCTTTGCACCCTGTAAACGATATTGTAAACAATATAAGACAGAGAATAAGTGAAATAAATTTTATTGCTTTTTTCATTTTCGTTCCTCCCTTATTCTATGTTAAGTTTGTGCTTTAAAACATTTTTTGTTATGAAAAATGCCGCAACCGCAAGTCCCGCAAAAAGCACAAAGATAAAGCAGAAAACCATATGGAAAAATGCGTAGGGGTTCTTTTCCGAAAAGTTGAAAAATGCCTGCATAAAGGGCTTTTTCTGACAGGTTACGAAAACGATAATGAATATCGTGCCGATAATCTGGCGGAAAACATACCAACCGAAATACACGCCGAAAGCGGCAAGAATGCGGTTTTTCTTTGCCATTTGACCAACCGTTAAGCAGGTATATAAAAGCAGATAAACAAAAACCGTAAAGGCAATTACAGATAAAATAATTTCAAGCGAATAAAGGTAGAAATTATAGTCTAAAAATCTTGCCGCGATTTTAATTAAATATTTTATCGCTTTGAAAATTTCTAAGGAAACATCGCCTGCCGTGGCAATAAACAGCGCGGCAATTACGGCAATAAGTGAAACTACCGAAGAAATAACAGCGGAAATCAGTTTTGATAAAATATGTTCTGTGTGCGTTACGGGCAGGGTTAGTGTTAAATACCCTTCTGCCGTAAACATATTTTTATAAAACCTTATAACGCATACCGCAACCGTCATAACAATTGCCACTATCATTGAAAGACCCAACAGTATGCTTGAAGAGTATATTAAAATTTTATAGGTTGTGCCGCTGCTTTCAAAAAACTGAACAATTCTTGTAAACAGGGCAGAGCATAAAAGTATTATTCCCATCGGTATAAGGGGTTTTGAAAGGGAAATAAATTCGTATTTTAAAAGTTTCTTTACCATTTGAATACCTCCCTAAAGAGCCCGTCAACACTCTGTCCGCTTTCTTCTCTTATTTCGTCAACCGATTTGTGCAGTTCGATTTTACCCTCTTTAATAAAGATAACATCGTCAAGAATTGACTCAATATCCGAAATAATATGGGTGGAAATTATTACGGATGCTTCGGGGTTATAGTTGTTTAAAATTGTGGAAATAATATAATCTCTTGTCGCAGGGTCAACACCGGCTATCGGCTCGTCAAGAACATAAAGACGGGCATTACGGCTCATTATAAGAATAAGCGAAACCTTTTCTTTGTTGCCCTTTGAAAGTGATTTAAGCCGCGCTTTGGTGTCAATTCCCAGTTTTGAAAGCATTTTATAGGCAAGACCTTTTCGAAAATCTTTATAAAAGTCCTCAAAAAGGTCAACGATTTTTTCAACCGTTAAATTGCCGTTTAAAAATGTGTTGTCGGGAAGATAGGCGACAATTTCCTTTGTCTTTGTGCCTATTTCCAAATTGTCAACATACAGTTCGCCGCCGTCGGGCACCAAAAGACCGTTTATAAGTTTAATAAGTGTGGTTTTGCCCGAACCGTTAGGCCCTAAAAGTCCCACAATTTTACCGCTTTGAACGGTAAGGTCAATACTGTCAAGTGCGGTAAGGCGACCGTATTTTTTGGTAAGCGATACCGCTTTTAATAATTCGCTCATAGCGTTTCTCCTTTAATTAGTTTAATTATTTGTTTCTCGTCAAACCCTAAATTTTTCATACAGTCAAGGTATTCGTTTGTCTTATTAAGGGCAAGCTTTTCAACCGATTCGGTCGCTTTTTCGGTACTGTCCGCAACATACCAGCCCGAGCCCCTTTGTGACACAAGAAGTCCTTTTGCTTCAAGTCCCTCAAATGCCTTTTGCACGGTGTTCGGGTTTACCGATGCACTAACCGCAACCTCCCGTACCGAAGATAGTTTTTCGCCCGGCTTTAGTTCGCCGCCCGCAATTTTAACCGACAGTTGTTCTTCAATCTGCGGACAAATAGGGCGGTTTTTATCAATTTTCCACTCCAAAAAATTGCCTCCTTTCGTGAAACTGTACTACTGTACTAATACAGTAATACACTTTTCGCAATTTGTCAAGTGTTTTTTAAAAATTTTTAAAAATAAAAAATACAACCTTTGTTTTTTGCGCTTTTTATGTTATCATATTAAAAATAAAGGTGGTGAGGATATGACCTTAAATATAAGCCGTGAAGAATTTTCGGCGGAAATAAAAAAACAGTACAGTGTTGTTCGTATGCTGTCCGATAAAAACGAAACACGGGTTTTGCTTTTAAAGCATAAAGAATTAAACCAAAAAGTTGTGCTTAAAATTTTTGAAAAGCAAAACGAAATTTATAATTTTTTAAAGGGCATATCCTTTGAAAACCTGCCCCGAATTTTTGACACTTACGAACTGACCGACGGCTTTGCCGTTTTGGAAGAATATATTGACGGAGTAACCGTTGCCGAAGTTATTGAAAGCGGTGCATATTCTTATAAGGGTGCAAAAAAGGTTATAGCGGATATATGCGATGCGCTGTTATTATTACACGAAAACGGATTTGTTCACCGCGACATTAAACCCGAAAATGTTATGATTTCAAAGGATAAAACGGTAAAACTGATTGATTTTAATGTTTCAAGGAGGGTGAAACTTGATGTCCGCCGTGATACTGCGGTGCTCGGCACTTTGGGTTATGCACCGCCCGAGCAAATAGGAATTTCGCAAAGCGGACCGGCAACCGATATATACGCCGTCGGTGTTCTTTTAAATGTAATGCTTACCGGCGCCCACCCAAGCGAAGAACTTGCAAAAGGGAAAGCGGGGAAAATAGTGCTTCGCTGTACACAGATTTCACCGGACAAGAGATTTGAAAATGTTAAAAAACTGAAACAGATATTGTAAACGGAGTGAACTTTTCGTTCACTCCGTTTTTAACATTTATTTTGTTTTTCCGCAGACGGAACATTTATAACCGGTTATAACTTTTTCGTCATAAGCAGGGGAATCAACAATCCATTTTTCTTCGTATTGTGCATGCTCGGTGCCGTGTATATAACTGTCCCTTATAAACTGTATAAAAGGGTCGGTCGGCACATGCACCGTGTCAAAGTGGTTATAATATGCATCAAGCGATTTGAAAACCTCACTGCACTGCGGACATTCGTACCAAGTGTAGGCGTCCGCCGTTTTAACGGTTTCGTAATGCCCTTGTTCGTCGTGGTGGACTGTTTTTGTAATTTCGGTCCAGTTGTGGTTTCCCGTTGCGGAAATTTTTTCAACATAATATGCACCGCAAGAGCAGGTGTATTTCTTTTCCCCGTCACTGCCGCAGGTTGCCGGTTTTGTAACCTTTGAAGTGTAGGTATGTTTGTGGGTGGGCGTGTCGGCAGGTTTTTCGGTGTGGGTGTTGTTGTTTGTTTCGCCCGTTTCGTTTTGGGCGGCTGCCGTTTTATTACTGCCGGTTTCTGCACTCTTGCCGCCGGAGGAAGTTTTTGAATTTTTGCTTGTTGTCTTGGCAGGAGTGCTTTTTGTTTGCTCTGTTGTGCCTGAATTATCGGCAGTTTCACTTGCAGTAAAAATTGCAGATACAGATTTTTTACTGGCGCCTTTGTTATTCTTTTTAAAAGGATAACAAATCAAAAACAGAACAACACCCAAAATAAGTACGGCGGCACAAATAACCGCAATAATAAAAGGCTTTTTGGGCTTTGCTTTTTCTATTACGGTTTTACTGTCAAGCGACTTCATACAGTGCAGACAAAAAGCGGCATTTTCCTGTATCGGCGCTTTGCAGTGCGGACACAGATGTTTGTTTTCAGAATTCATCCCAAAGTTTCCTCACCGTAATCAAATAATAAAGCGTTGGTATCAATAATATTAAACCCTTTGCATAGCGCATAAATTATTATGCAGTCAAAGGGATTTTTTGCGTAAAGGGGTTTATATCCGGTGGCTTTAAGCATATTTTGCGTTTCTTCAAAGTTAAGCCCCATACCAAAGGCAATACATAAAAGTTTATTTCTTTCGGGAACACGAATGCCCGACATAATCTGGTAGGCGTAAACCTCGCTCATTTCGGCACGCTTTATAATATCGGTCTTTTTAAGTCCTTTTTCTTCAATTAGGTTGTTAAGATAATTGCCAACTTCGGTTTTTGCAATGTTTTCGCTGTTCTCTTTTCTGAAATCTTTAAAATCTTTGCAACCTTTAAGTTCTTCAAGCAGTTTTGCAGTGTCTTTTTTCAAACCCCATACCCCCAAATTTTGCTTTTGTTTATAATATCACAAAACAAAAAAATAATCAATATGCTGTCAGCATAAGACTTTTGAAAATAAATGTTATAAAATGCAAGAAAAGGGGAGGAAAATGATATGAACGAAAAAATAAGGTCGACGATAAAGTCGGCAATGCCGATTTTGATAGGAATAGCGGTGCCGGTAATAATTGCGGTATGTATTGATTTATTCAGTCATAATCACGATATGGCACAAAAAGTAATAAAAGAAGCCACCTGCACAGAAAAAGGCAAAATAAAGCATTACTGCAAAACCTGTGATTATTCGTATGAAGAAAGCATAAATGCTTTGGAACACGATTACGATAAAGGCACGGTTGTTTTGGAGGCAACCTGCACCACACCCGGTACTATGGAAATGACCTGCAAAAGATGTAAAGATAAAAAGTCAGAAGAAATTAAAGCGGGACACAAAATGACCGAAAATGTAATCAAAGAAGCAACCTGCACGCAAGATGGCAAAAAAGAGTCCGTCTGTTCGGTTTGCGGTTACAGTGAAACCAAAGAGATAGAAAAAACAAGACACAGTTTTTCGAACAAAGTTTGTATTTATTGCGGCGCATTAGATGCATCAAGCATCAGCAGTGATACATGGCTTAATAAAACCGGAATAGATTATCTGACATTTAAAAACTGTCTTGTTACCGAAGCAACACCGATTAAAAAAGGAATGCTTGTAACTTATTATCCGGTTTGCAGGTCATGTCATGTTGCGTCAACAACAATGCAACTCGGCGCGCCGGAATTTAATTATGATGTAACCAAAAATTATATCTGCCCTTACTGTGACGAAATGACCGTAGTGCAGTTAAAAATGACCTATTGATAATGACTTTTAAAGTCAAAAAAATAAAAGGAGAAATCTAAAATGAAATTCTGTGAAAAATGTGGTAAGGTTGTAGCAAACAGTGCGCTTGAGTGCCCACAGTGCGGCTCAAGAATGTTTAATACGGATAACGGCGTAGAGGGAGTGGGCGCCGATATCTTGCAGACACTGTTAAATCGATATCCGGTGCTTGTTATTCCGTTGGGAATTATAGCGGTTGGTTTGATTATTGCTATAATTGTTTTCTTGGCGAATTTTTAGTAAATAACAGCCGACAAACTTGTCGGCTGTTATTTTAATAAATCTTCCATATTTTGATTTAAAACTTTGCTGATAACAATAATTTCAATGTCGGTGACAAACCGCTTGCCGCATTCAATTCGCTGAATGGCGTTTTTATCAATATCAAGACCCGCAAGTTGCAGTCTGTCGGCAAGTTCGCGTTGCGAAATTTTCATTTTCTTCCGGTGTTTTGCAATGTTTGTTCCGCAAATATTGTTTTTTCCGTCACAGGTTTTATTTATAAACATATAAATTCTCCTAAAAATGACATTTACTGCTTGTCAATAT
>JAZLFY010000053.1:0-4403 GCA_045616025.1 Acutalibacteraceae bacterium
GGTCGGCATTTTTCCGCTCTTTCTTTCAGGATTAACAGTGATGCTGTAATAAAATACGGTAAAAAAACACTTAATATGGAAAAAGGGAGTATTACATATTTCCCTGCCGACCTTGACTACACAAGAACTGCAAATGTTGACGAAATGATTGTTGTTCATTTTGAGGTCTATAACTACAGTAAAAAAGAAATTGTAAGTTATGTAACAAAAAAATTTAAAGAATTTAACGAACTATTTATTGAAATGTACCGCATTTGGTTGTCTAATGATACTGACAAATATTATAAATGCTGTTCTGCTCTTTATAATATTTTTTCAAAAATTCTTGTTGAAAATGACAATCCCGATTCAAGAGAATCAGGCATAATAAGAAATGCAAAAATATATATTCACGAAAATTACTGTGACAGTAAATTATCTGTTGCCGATGTTGCCGAAAATTTAAGTGTAAGCAAGGAATATCTTCGCCGCGTTTTTAAAAAAGCGGAAAATATTTCACCAAAAAAATATATTAACGATTTAAGAATACGCCGCGCCTGCGCCTTTCTAACAAGCGGATATTACGAGGTAAAGCAGGTTGCCGAAAAGTGCGGATTTGACGATGAAAAATACTTTTCAACCGCTTTTAAAAAAGCAACGGGTTGCAATCCGTCAAAATATATTTATAAGTTTCCAGAATAACATTGATTTTTCCAAATAGTTATGATATTATATAAAAATAAAATAAGTAAGGGGTATCAACTCAAATGTATGATTCTATAAAGCCAAATGTAAATTTTGTTGAACAGGAAAAAGAAATAAAAAAGTTTTGGGACGAAAACAAAATTTTTGAAAAAAGCATTAAAATGCGCAAGGGTGCAGAGCCGTATGTATTTTATGACGGTCCTCCTACCGCTAACGGAAAACCGCATATCGGACACGTTTTAACCCGTGTTATTAAAGATATGATTCCCCGTTACCATACAATGAAAGGTCAAATGGTACCGAGAAAAGCCGGTTGGGACACTCACGGACTTCCCGTTGAACTTGAAGTTGAAAAACTTTTGGGACTTGACGGTAAGGAACAAATTGAAGAATACGGTTTAGAACCGTTTATTTCCCACTGCAAAGAAAGTCTATGGAAATACAAAGGTATGTGGGAAGATTTCTCAAAAACCGTTGGTTTCTGGGCAGATATGGATAACCCCTATGTCACCTATGATAATAATTATATCGAGTCGGAATGGTGGGCATTAAAACAGATATACGAAAAAGGCCTTTTATATAAGGGCTTTAAAATTGTACCTTACTGTCCCCGTTGCGGAACTCCCCTTTCTTCTCACGAAGTAGCGCAGGGTTATAAGACCGTAAAGGAAAGAAGCGCGGTTGTCCGCTTTAAAGTTAAGGGCGAAGATGCATATTTCCTCGCCTGGACCACTACACCGTGGACATTGCCGTCCAATACTGCATTATGTGTAAACCCCGACGAAACATACTGCAAAGTATCTGCGGCAGACGGATATACCTACTATTTGGCGAAGGCATTACTTAATACCGTTCTTTCCAAAATTTCCTCCGAAGAAAAGGCGGCGTATGAAATTTTAGAAGAATATAAGGGTACCGATCTTGAATATAAAGAATATGAGCCCTTGTTTGCCTGCACCGGCAAAGAAGCAAAAAAGCAGAACAAAAAAGCACATTATGTAACCTGTGATACATATGTTACAATGTCTGACGGTACGGGTATTGTTCATATTGCTCCTGCTTTCGGTGAAGACGACTCCAAAGTCGGCAGAAAATACGATTTACCCTTTATTCAGTTTGTTGACGGTAAAGGTAATATGACCGAAACAACCCCCTATGCAGGAAAGTTTGTTAAGGATGCAGACCCGCTTGTTTTAAAAGATTTAGACGAGCAAAAATTATTATTTGATGCACCGAAATTTGAGCACGATTATCCTTTCTGCTGGCGTTGCGATACCCCGCTTATTTACTATGCGCGTGAATCTTGGTTTATCAAGATGACCGATGTTAAGGAAGACCTTATTAGAAATAACGATACTGTTAATTGGATCCCCGATACAATAGGTAAAAAGCGTTTCGGTGATTGGCTCAGAAATGTTCAGGACTGGGGTATTTCAAGAAACAGATATTGGGGTACTCCACTTAATATATGGACTTGTGAATGCGGTCATATGCACTCTATCGGCAGTATTGAAGAATTAAAATCTATGTCTGATAACCTCCCGGACGATATTGAACTTCACCGTCCGTATATTGATGCAGTAACAATTAAGTGTCCTAAATGTCAAAAGGAAATGCACCGTGTTCCCGAAGTAATTGACTGTTGGTTTGATTCCGGCTCTATGCCATTTGCTCAACATCATTATCCTTTTGAAAACAAGCAACTATTTGAAGAACAGTTCCCTGCCGACTTTATTTCGGAAGCCGTTGACCAGACTCGCGGTTGGTTCTATTCTCTTATTGCGATTTCAACGTTGATTTTCAATAAAGCACCATATAAAAATGTTATCGTTTTAGGTCATGTTCAGGACGAAAACGGTCAAAAGATGTCAAAATCAAAGGGTAATGCAGTTGACCCGTTTGATGCACTTTCCAACTACGGCGCAGATGCTATAAGATGGTATTTCTACACCAATTCCGCACCTTGGCTTCCTAACCGTTTCCACGGTAAAGCAGTAACCGAAGGTCAGCGAAAATTTATGGGTACTTTATGGAACACCTATGCTTTCTATGTTCTTTATGCAAATATTGATAATTTCAATCCGACAGAGCATACCTTAAATCCCGAAAAACTTACCGTTATGGACAAATGGTTGCTTTCAAAACTTAATTCTATGATTGAAAGTGTTGATAATAATTTAGCAAATTATAAAATTCCCGAAGCAGCAAAAGCACTTGAAACATTTGTTGATGATATGAGCAACTGGTATGTTCGCCGCGGCAGAGAGCGCTATTGGGTACAAGGTATGTCTTCCGACAAAGAAACCGCTTATCTTGTACTATATAAAGCACTTGTAGATACCGCCAAAGCAGCCGCACCCATGATTCCGTTTATGGCTGAAAGTATTTATCAGAATTTAGTTGTAAAGGTCGATAAATCCGCACCCGAAAGCATACATCTTTGCGACTTCCCCGAAGTTGATAAATCTATGATAAACACCCAACTTGAAAACTGTATGGATACTGTTTTAAATGTTGTTGTTTTAGGCAGAAGTGCGCGTAACGGCTCTAACATTAAAAACAGACAACCGCTTTCAAAAATGTTTGTTAAGTGCGATAAAGAACTTGACGAATATTATACCGATATTATTAAAGACGAACTTAACATAAAATCGGTTGACTTTACCGATGAAGTTGATAATTTCGTAAGTTATAATTTCAAACCGCAACTTAAAACAGTCGGTCCTAAATACGGTAAACAGTTAAACGAAATCCGTACTGCATTATCCGAACTTGACGGAAATGCGGCAAAAGCCGAACTTGACAGCAAGGGTGAAATCACATTAAATCTTAATTCAGGCGATGTTGTACTGGGTACCGAAGACCTGCTTATTGAAGCAGCACAAAAAGAAGGTTTTTATACAGTAACCGACAAAGGAATTACAGTTTCGCTTGATACCGTATTAACCGAAGAACTTATTGAAGAAGGATATGTTCGTGAACTTGTAAGCAAAATTCAAACTATGCGTAAAGAAGCCGGATTTGAAGTTATGGACCATATAGAAGTATTTATAACCGGAAACGATAAAGTTTGCAAAATTGCCGAAAATAACACCGAAAATATATCGGGCGATACACTTACCGATACACTTTTAACCGAAAACCCGACTGACGGCGCATTTGTTAAAGAGTGGGATATTAACGGCGAAACCGTAACAATAGGTGTTAAAAAAATATAGGGGGAATTTTTGTGGATAACGAAAAATTCAGTTTTAACGAAGAAGAAAATATTGATATACGCTCCTACACGCCAGACAGTCAAATGGAAAAAGAAGAGCTCGAAAAGCCGATTAAAAAGCCCGTTAAGAAGCAGGTTAAGAAACCCGCGCCGAAAAAAGCACAACCAAAACAAACAAATACCGTTTCAAAAATGGTTACAACCTATACCGACGGTGCATTTAAAAATCTCGGCAATATTATTAAATTTATTGCATTTTTCATTGCAATTATGCTTTTATTGGCTTCAATAGGTATTGGTGCAATTCTTTATGTTACAAAAATACTTCCGGCAGTATTGGCTGTAGGGATTGCGCTTTTGGGCACAATTTTTGCTATAATCTGTTTTTTCCCTCTATACGGTATCGGACAAATTGTATGTCAGAACAAAGAAATTTTAAGGAGACTTGAAAAATAATCTTTCAAAGCAAAAACACGGCAAAATCATGCCGTGTTTTTTGTTA
>JAZLFY010000054.1:0-7910 GCA_045616025.1 Acutalibacteraceae bacterium
GGTGTTGTTGGTGTTGTGATAAATACAGTTTTCCACACTGCAATTAACGCAGTATTCGGTTCTACATTCTTCCATAATTCTCTTCCTTTCCGGGTTAACCCTATAATATTATTGACAAAACCCAAAAAATTATGTAAAGGCAGGTGTGAAAATTGAGTAAACTTTTTACCATTTCCGATTTGCATTTATCCTTTAATGACGATAAATCAATGGATGTTTTTAAAGGTTGGGATAATTATACCGACAGAATAAAGGCAAACTGGAAAAGAACGGTAAATGATGACGATACCGTTGTTTTAATCGGTGATACTTCGTGGAGTATCAGTCTTGACGGCGCAAAGGCAGATTTTCAATTTTTGCACGAATTACCCGGCAAGAAAATATTACTTAAAGGAAATCACGATTATTGGTGGGGTACTGCGGCGAAAATCAACGAATTTTTTGCGCTTAATAAATTTGACGATTTAAAAATTTTACATAATAACTGTATTCCGCTTGGCAATATCGGTATTTGCGGTACAAGAGGATGGCTTTACGACGGAAAAACCGCAGATGAAAAAATTGTTTTAAGAGAGTGCGGAAGGCTTAAAACATCTATTCAAAGTGCAATTGAACAAAATTTAACACCTGTTGTTTTTTTACATTATCCGCCGGCTTACGGTGAATTTGCGTGCGAAGAGATAATTGATGTTTTAAAGGAATATAAAATAAAAACCCTTTATTACGGGCATATTCACGGCTCGGGGTTTAATAATTCCATTAATTCTTACGGCAAAATTGATATGAAATTAGTATCAAGTGACTGTATAGATTTCACCCCGTATTATATTTGTAATTATTGATTTATAAATAAATTAAAAAAAGGGTAGAAATCTGTTTTAATTTGTGTTATAATATTTCGTAATTTATGCGGAGGTAATAAAAATGAGTTTAAAAGAAACAAAAAAACTTGAAACAAATCGCTATCAGTTGGAAATCACCATTGACGGCGAAGAGTTTCGCGAAGCAATTCGCGAAGCGTACAAAAAGAACGGAAAGAAAATCAATGTTCCGGGATTCAGAAAGGGCAAAGCACCCCTTCATATGGTTGAAACCTACTACGGAACGGAAGTTTTCTTTGAAGATGCTTTAAATCTTCTCTACAATGATGTTGTTGAGGATGCTATTAAAGAATCCGGTCTTAATGTTATTCAGGATAAAATGGATTTCGATTTGGTTTCCATTTCCAAAGAAGACGGTGTCGACTTTAAGGTAAGTGTAACTACATACCCCGAAATCACCCTTAAAAAGTATAAGGGACTTAAAGCCGAAAAACTTAAAGCAACCGTTACCGCTGCCGAAGTTAACGATGAACTTAAAGCAATGGCAGACCGTAATGCCCGTATGATTTCCGTTGAAGACAGGGCCGCTAAAAAAGGCGACACCGTTGTTATTGACTTTGAGGGCTTTGTTGACGGTAAAGCATTTGAAGGCGGAAAGGGTGAAGGTCACTCACTTGAACTCGGTTCAGGTCAGTTTATTCCCGGCTTTGAAGAAAAGGTTGAAGGTCACAAAATCGGTGAAAAATTTGATATCGATGTCACCTTCCCGAAAGAATACGGCGCAGAAGACCTTGCAGGTAAGGATGCCGTATTTAAGATTAATCTTCATGAAATCAAGGTTCGCGAACTTCCTGAAATTGATGATGAATTTGCAAAGGATGTCAGCGAATTTGATACCCTTAAAGATTTAAAGGCAGACTTAAAGAAAAAGGCACTTGAAAGAAAGAAAAATGCCGCTGAATCTGCCGTTGAAAACGAACTCGTTCAACAAATTGTTGACGGTATCGAGGGTGAAATCCCCGAAGCAATGTTTGAAAACAGACTTGAAGGTTGTGTTCAGGACTTTGCTTTCCGTCTGCAACAGCAGGGTATGAATCTTGATATGTATCTTAAATATTCAGGCGGTACTCTTGAAGAATTCAAGCAGACTTTCCGTCCTCAGGCAGAAATGCAGGTTAAATACCGCCTTGCTCTTGAAAAAATTGTTGAACTTGAAAAGATTACTGCAAGCAAAGAAGATTTGGAAACAGAGTATAAGAAACTTGCCGAAAATTACGGTGTTGAACTTGAACAGGTTAAAAATGCTATTCCCGAAGAAGAGGTATCCAAGGATGTTGCCGTTAGTAAAGCAATTGACTTTGT
Organism: Acutalibacteraceae bacterium; assembly: GCA_045616025.1. GTDB lineage: Bacteria > Bacillota > Clostridia > Oscillospirales > Acutalibacteraceae > UBA737. The sequence continues at coordinate 2,184 of JAZLFY010000054.1, forward strand.
AAAGGAAAATGCGGTTATTACCGAGGTTGAAAAACTCAGCGAAAAGAAACCTGCTGCAGAAAAGAAACCGGCTGCTAAAAAGACTGCGGCTAAAAAACCTGCTGCAACCAAAAAAACCACAGCAGCAAAAAAGACAACCACAACTAAAAAGACAACCGCTAAAAAACCTGCGGCAAAGAAAACCGATTCTAAAAAGTAATTAGTTTATATTTTTGCTTTTTTGTTCATACTTTTTATTGGAGGTTTTACAATGGATATGAATTTAGTACCTTATGTTGTTGAACAAACAAGTCGCGGTGAACGTTCTTACGATATTTTTTCCCGCTTATTAAACGACAGAATTATTATGCTTAATGATCAGGTTGATAATGCATCTGCAAGTCTTATAATTGCACAAATGCTTTATCTCGAAGGTCAGGACCCCGATAAAGATATTGCATTTTACATTAACAGTCCCGGCGGAAGTGTTTCGGCAGGTATGGCTATTTATGATACTATGCAATATATTAAATGTGATGTTTCTACCATTTGTCTTGGTATGGCGGCAAGTATGGGTGCATTTTTACTTGCGGCGGGTGCGCCGGGTAAACGATATGCACTTCCAAACAGTGAAATTATGATTCATCAGCCGCTCGGTTCTGCCGAAGGTCAGGCAACAGATATTTTAATTCACGCAAACCACATTAAGCATATCCGTTGCACAATTAACGAAATTCTTTCAAAAGAAACGGGGAAACCGCTTGAAGTTATTGAAAAGGATACCGAACGCGATAACTTTATGACTGCACAGGAAGCGGCTGATTACGGATTAATTGATAAGGTTATAGATAAGAGATAACGAGGTTTATAAATGCCTAACAACAAAGAACAGGAAATTCGCTGTTCGTTCTGCGGCAAAAGTCAGGACGAGGTTAGCCGACTTGTAGAAGGGCAGGGTGTCTTTATTTGCGATAACTGTATTAATTTTTGCAGTTCGCTTATAAATGAAGATGTTCAAAACGCAAGAAACAGCGAAAAGAACAAAACAAAAGAAGAAAAGGTTTTACCGAAACCGCAGGAAATTAAGACACAACTTGACCAGTATGTAATCGGTCAGGACGATGCCAAAAAGACCTTGGCGGTTGCCGTTTATAATCACTATAAGCGTGTTTATAAAAACAGTAATCCCGATGTTGAACTTGCCAAAAGCAATGTTCTTATGTTGGGACCTACGGGTGTCGGCAAAACTTTGCTTGCGCAAACACTTGCGCGTGTGCTTGATGTTCCGATAGCCATTACCGATGCCACTACCTTAACCGAGGCGGGTTATGTCGGCGAAGATGTAGAGAATATTCTTCTTCGCCTTATTCAGGCGGCAGATTATGATGTTGAGCGCGCACAGTACGGAATAATTTATGTCGATGAAATCGATAAAATCGGCAGAAAATCAGAGAACACATCCATAACCCGTGATGTCAGCGGTGAGGGTGTTCAGCAGGCGCTTCTTAAAATTCTTGAGGGTACGGTTGCCAATGTTCCTCCGCAGGGCGGCAGAAAGCATCCTCAACAAGAATTTATACAAATTGATACAACAAACATCTTGTTTATATGCGCAGGCGCGTTTGACGGAATTGAAAAAATTATCGAACGCCGCACCGGCGGAACAAGTTTAGGTTTCGGTGCCGATGTAAAATCTCAAAAGAGTATTGAAGCGCAAACACTTTCAATGTCCGCAACACATCAAGATTTGGTTAAGTTCGGTCTTATTCCCGAACTTGTAGGGCGTTTACCGGTTATTACCGCATTATCTCCTATGGATAAGGATACACTTATCCGTGTTATGACCGAGCCGAAAAATTCGGTTATTAAACAGTATCAGGCATTATTTGAAATGGACGGGGTTGAACTTCTGTTTGAAAAAGATGCCCTTTCAAGAATTGCCGATTTGACCATTGAACGAAAAACGGGTGCAAGAGGACTTCGTTCCATTATCGAGGGTGTTTTACAAGACATAATGTTTGAATCGCCTTCGGACGAAAAAATCAAAAAAATCACCGTTACCGCAGAAACGGTGGATGGTGATAAGCCCATAATTGAAAAGAATTAAAAAATAAAGGATGCTTAACGCATCCTTTATTTTTTGCCGATTAAATTATTAATAATATATGCTATTGCATTGTTTTCGTTTGACGGTACAATTTCGTCTGCAATATCTTTTAAAGACTTAATTGCATTTTCAACCGCACAACCGACATCGGCGGCTTTTATCATTTGAATATCGTTATCAAAGTTACCTACAGCATAAGCCGTTTTGATGCTATAATATTCTTTAAGAAATTTAAGTCCGTTGTCTTTACCGCTGCCCAATGTATGTATTTCTATAACCCGTGGGGAACTGCGGTCAATTACAAGGCGGTTGCCGTATTTTTTGATAATATTTTTTTGAAGTTTTGCGGCGGTATCACCGTTTTCGGAATAAAAAGCATATTTATAGAATTTGGTGCGCATCATACTGTCGAAATCTGCTTTTGTTGTTCCGTCAATGCGCTTGTTAAGTTTGCAAATATAAAATTTTTCGAAAGAACATTTATATTCGTCATAAATTTGCTTGATTATAACTTTATCTTCTTTGGTAACCGGTAAATCAAGTAAAACTTTTTCGGTTTCAAAATCGTAAATATAAGAACTTACCAATGACATAACGGGTTGTTTGAAATTAAAATTTAAACTTTCTTTAGGGTAGTCGGGCATTCTGCCTGTTGAAAGCACAAACTTTCCGCCGCCGTTAACGAATTTTTCAATTGCTTTTCTGTTTTCATCCGATATTTTACCGTTTGCGGTTAATGTGCCGTCAATATCCGAACAAATCATTATCCCTTTATAATTCATTGAAAATAAGTCCTTTCATTATTATATTTATATTATAAATGATTTTTATTTCTTGTCAAATGTTTTAATATAATAGCGATAACTATGGAATTATAACCATCATAGTTTTTATATTAAAAATATTTTTTTGAGTATAATGTGTTGATTTTTATAAAAAAGGGTATTATAATGTATAAGGCGAAAATTTGTATTTACTATGGAGGTAATCAGATGACCACTAATAACAAAACACTTAATGAGTGGCTCGAACAAATGAAGGAGCTGCTTTGTCCGGACAATGTACTTTGGATAGACGGCAGTGACGAACAAATTGAAATGCTTCGTGCAGAAGCGGTTAAAACGGGCGAAATGACCAAACTTAACCAAGAATTATTGCCCGACTGTTATTTACACAGAACCAAACCCAACGATGTTGCACGAGTTGAAGACCGCACATTTATCTGCTCTAAAAAGCAGGAAAATGCAGGCCCTACCAATAACTGGTGCGATCCCGATGAAATGTATAAAAAATTATACGACATTGCACGCGGTTCTTATAAGGGCAGAACAATGTATATTATCCCTTATTCAATGGGACCAATCGGCTCTCCGATTGCAAAAATCGGTATTGAAGTAACCGATTCAATTTATGTTGTTCTTAATATGTGCATTATGACACGTGTATCGCCGAAAGTTCTTGAAGTTTTGGGCGACAGTAATGACTGGGTACGCGGTCTTCACGCAAAATGTAATGTTGATAAAGATAACAGATATATCTGCCATTTCCCCGAAGATAATACCATCATTTCGGTCAACTCGGCTTATGGCGGTAATGTTTTGCTCGGCAAAAAATGTTTTGCATTGCGTATTGCTTCTTACCAAGGTTGGAAAGAGGGTTGGATGGCTGAACACATGCTTATTTTGGGACTTGAAAACCCGAAAGGCGAAGTTCGTTATATTGCCGCTGCTTTCCCGTCTGCTTGCGGAAAGACAAATCTTGCAATGCTTATTCCGCCTGAGTGCCTTCGCAAAAAAGGATACAAAATCTGGACGGTCGGTGACGATATTTCCTGGATGAAAATCGGTCCGGATGGCAGACTTTATGCAATTAACCCCGAAAACGGTTTCTTTGGTGTTGCTCCCGGTACAAACGAACACTCAAACTTCAATGCTTTACAAAGCACCAAAAAAGGTACAATATTCACCAATGTTGCGCTTAACCTTGATAATAATACCGTTTGGTGGGAAAAACTTGATAATAATCCGCCCAAGAATGCTCTTAACTGGCGCGGTGAGAAGTGGGATTACACAAAATACGACCCGAATAATAAGGTGGAAACTTCTGCCGCACATCCGAATTCCCGCTTTACTGCACCTGCAAAGAACTGTCCCTGCATTTCCGAAGAATTTGATAAGGGCGAAGGTGTTCCGATTTCCGCAATTATTTTCGGTGGCAGACGCGCTAAATGTGCTCCGCTTGTATATCAGTCAAAATCTTGGGAACACGGTGTGTTTATCGGCTCTGCAATGGCTTCTGAAACTACCGCTGCCGCAGCCGGTGCGGTAGGTGTTGTCCGGCGTGACCCGATGGCTATGCTTCCGTTCTGCGGATATCATATGGGTGACTATTTTGCACATTGGCTCAATATGGGCGAAAAACTTGGTGATAAAGCACCTAAAATTTTCAATGTTAACTGGTTTAGAACCGACGAAGACGGTAACTTCTTATGGCCCGGTTTTGGCGATAATATGAGAGTACTCAATTGGATTATTGACCGTTGCGAAGGTAAAGCCGATGCAAATGAAACCGCAATCGGTTATATTCCGAAACCCGAAGACATTGACCTTACCGATTTGGATATGAACATTGATACACTTAAAAGTATTCTTGATGTTGATAAACAGGTTTGGAAAAATGAAGTTAAGGAAATAGAAGAACATTACAAAAAATTCGGTGATAAATTACCGAAAGAACTTGAAAAACAACTTGAAATTCTTAAAAGTAATGTTGAAAAATTATAATTATTAAACGGCCGATATTTTATCGGTCGTTTTTTTGGTCATTTTTTATTGAATAATATATTTATCTATGATATAATAAATGCAATGGTGCTGTTTTACCGATATTTTAACTTAAATTTTTAAGGAAGTGTTATTTTGAGTACAATTATTACTGTTGGCAGAAAATTCGGATCCGGCGGAAGAGAATTCGGAAGGCGTTTGGCGGAAGAACTGAACTTTGAATATTATGACCGTGAGGTCATAACCGAAATTTCAAAGCATACATCTCTTTCCGAAAACTATATAAAAGAGGTAACAGAAAACAGAAATCATGAACTTTATCCGATTACGGTAGGACAGAGTATTTCGTATTTGGGCGAAAGTAATTACAGACAGTTACAGTCAATTTACAGTGCGCAAAACGAAATTGTCAAAGAACTTGCCGAAAAATCCGACTGTGTTATTGTAGGACGTTGTGCCGATTATATTTTACGGGATAAAAACCCCTTCAGAATATTTGTTTATGCAGACGAGAAGAAACGCATAGAGCGTTGTATGGCAAGGCAGGGCGAGGACGAAAAACTTACAGAACGTCAAATGCGCCGCCAAATAAGGAGCATTGACAAAGCAAGGGCAAGATATTACTATTTCTTTACCGGACAAAAATGGGGAGAGTTTGAAAACTATGACCTTTGCATTAATTCCGGCAATTCCGTAATAAAAGAAATGGTACCTTTTATTGCTAAAATGTTCAAATAATTATAAAACTGACTGAAATTTATTCAGTCAGTTTTTTGCATATAAAATACCGACAGTGTACCTGGCCCCGAGTGTGCGCCTATTACCGGACTTATTTCAAAAATATTTATTTTGACATTT
>JAZLFY010000055.1:0-2380 GCA_045616025.1 Acutalibacteraceae bacterium
TCAAGAGGTTAAATTATTACTCTTTATAAATTTAATAACACGAAGCAGCATACATTTTCAAATAAATCTTTGTTGCCTGCCAAAAGAATTCGCCCTCTTGAATAAAGTGTTTACTTTTCCTTTTTCTTTTTGAAAACTATAAGTTTGCTTAAAATGTAATTAAAAATAATAACAAGTGCCTGAACAACCACCGTCCAGAACATAACGAAAAAGTCGGAGTCCATTTTAAGAAATGTTACAAACAGCCACATAAGTACCATTTCAAGTAAAAGTGTTAAAAGCCGTGAGCAGAAAAATTCAAACATTTCAAGTAAAATTTTACTGCTTTTGCTTTTGAAAACAAATTTACGGTTTGTAACATAAGCAAAGGTTACCGCCGCAATCCACGAAATTATAATTGCCGCCTGTAACTGTACCGCATTTTTAGGATCAAGTACGGTATATAAAAGTCCCCACTTGACAAGCAGACTTACAAGGGTTGTAAGTCCGCCGACAATAAGGTAGTTTACAATTTCTTCGTATTTTTTATAAAGGTCAATAATTTTTGAAAACATAATTATTACGGATTATTCCTTTTCTTCAAGATTTTCGGAAACGATAAAACGCGGACGCGCCTTTGTTTCGGCATAAATTTTGCCTACATATTCACCGACAATGCCAAGCGACAACATCTGTATTCCGGCAACAAGCCAGATAGAGCCGACAATAAATGTCCACCCCGTAACCGCTTTGCCGATAATTTTAACTATAAGACAGTAAATCAGCATAAGGATACTCAGCGCAAAAATAATTATGCCGAGTCCGAAAATAAATCTTATCGGTTTTACACTGAACGATGTTATGCCGTCAAGCGCAAATGAAAGCATTTTTTTAAGCGGATATTTTGATTCCCCCGCAAATCTTTCGTTACGCTCGTAATATACCACATCGGAAGAATAACCGACAAGCGGAAACATACCGCGAAGAAAAAGATTAACCTCTTTAAAATCGGAAAAACTTTCAAGCACTCTTTTACTTGTAAGGCGGTAATCGGCGTGGTTGTATACCACATTTACCCCCATAAAACTCATAAATTTATAAAAGCCCTGCGCTGTTGTTTTCTTGAAAAATGTATCCTTTTTTCTTGAAGAACGCACACCGTAAACAATATCTGCGCCGTCATAATATTTGCAGAGCATTTCGTCCATTGCATTAATATCGTCCTGTAAATCGGCATCCATACTTATAACCACATCGGCATAATTTTTTGCCGTAAGCAGACCTGCAAGCAGGGCGTTTTGGTGACCTTTATTGCAGGAAAGTGTAATGCCGGTAAAAAGCGGCTCGGCTTCGTGAATTTGTTTAATAATTTCCCAAGTTTTGTCTTTCGAGCCGTCGTTAACATACATAACACGGCTTTTTTCAGATATTATTTTTTGCTCAATTAAAGCAGTCATTTTTTCCTTTAACTGACGGGTGGTTTCGTGCAAAACATCTTCTTCATTATAGCAGGGAATAACAACATAAAGTATATCGTTCATATCTTCACCTTTTTATTGTTTTTTTTAAAGTATACCATATTTTGTCTTTTTTTTCAACGGTGAAATTTCGGTTGACAAAAATTTGCGAAAATGATAAAATACTAAAAACAAATCAAGGAGAAAATAATGGAAGAAAGTAAAAAGAAAACCTTTACGGGTTTTATAAAAAGCAACCCGTTTAATGCAGTTTTAATCTCGTTTTTTCTGTTGCTCGGTTACGGAATAAAACTGTTTAATGTTACAATTTCGCACGATACCGAAGCGATTTTGTCAACTCCCAATGATTTATATAATTCCTGGTACGGTATGGGCCGCTATGGTGAAATGATTATTAAAAAACTATTAGGTACATATTGGTTTAATCCCTATATCGCCGAATTTATGATGCTTGTTTGCCTGCTTGTCGGCTCTCTGCTTTGGGGATACCTTTTCTATAAAGCGGGTATGAAATGCGAAAAATTCGTTTGGGTTTTCGGCGCCGTTTGGGCAAGCAGTATTATCACCGCCGAACAGACCGCCTTTTTGCTTCAATCTTATGAAGTTGTTCTTTCAATTTTGCTTATTGCCGTTTCCCTGCTTGCCTTTTATAAATGGCACGAAAGCAAAAAATGGTATTATCTTGTTTTGTCGGTAGCGGTTTTGTGGTTCTGCTTTTCAATATATCAGTCAAATGTTGCCGTTTATATTTCGGGCGCGGTAATGCTTTTTATTGCATTTTACGATGCGGCAGAGGATAAAACCTTTAAAGACCATCTTTTCTTTATTCTTGAACTTATAGGTATAATGGCGGCGGCGCTTGTCCTTTATTATATAGGTAAAACGGTTGTTGTCCCTTTGGGATATCCCACCAATAATTATGT
>JAZLFY010000056.1:0-20937 GCA_045616025.1 Acutalibacteraceae bacterium
GCCTATTGAAGCGGCTTCAAGGGGGGAACGCCCCGTATAAGAAACGGTCGGGTCGTAACCCATAACCGAAAGATTTGCAACATCGCTGCCGGGTTTAAGCCCCTTTGCAACCGTTCTGCAAATGCCGACTTCGGACACACGGGAAAGTGCATCCATATTCGGCTTATTTGCACACATCATAGGTGTTTTGCCGCCAAGTGCAGCGTTTTTTGTGTCTGCCATACCGTCGCAGAGTAAAACTAAATATTTCATAGACAAATATGTCCTCCATACGCGGACACCGTCCGCAGTTACTTTACGCTATTATAACACAATAATAAATAAAGTAAAGACTTTTTTAAAAAAATCTTTTAATTTAAGTAAATATAGTATATTATATATAAAGAAATAAGAAAGGGGAGATTAGTATGCCGCTTATTGAGGTTTTGTCACCGGTCGGAAAACCCGAAACACTCGCCGCCGCCGTAAGAAGCGGTGCCGATGCGGTGTATTTGGGCTCAACCGAATTTTCGGCTCGCAGAAACGCCGGAAATTTTAACCGCACGGAACTTAAAAATGCGGTAGAATACTGTCATATCCACGGCGTTAAGGTTTATCTCACCCTTAATATTATGCTCAAAGACAGCGAAATTAACGACGCTTTAACGCTTGCCTCTTATGCAAACGAAATCGGTGTTGATGCGCTTATAATTGAAGATTTGGGAATAGCAAAACTGATAAGGGACAACCTGCCCGATTTACCTATTCATGCCTCAACACAAATGACGGTGCATTCGGTATCGGCTCTGCCGCTTTTAAAAGAACTCGGTTTTTCCCGTGTGGTACTCTCCCGTGAAATGTCAAAAAGGGAAATAGCCGCCTTTTGCAAAGCGGCAAGAGAATATGATATAAGTGTTGAAGTTTTTGTTCACGGCGCACTTTGTATGTCGGTTTCGGGACAATGCCTTTTGTCCGCATTTATCGGCAGAAGAAGCGGAAACAGAGGACTTTGTGCAGGCCCCTGCCGTTTACCCTTTGAAGTGACCGGCGGCACGGGTTACGATTTAAGTTTAAAAGATTTATCCCTTATAAATTATGTAAAGGAACTTGAAGAAATAGGGGTTGCTTCCTTAAAAATTGAGGGCAGAATGAAGCGCCCCGAATATGTTGCCGCCGCCACCGCCGCCGTAAGGCAGGCGATAGATGAGGGGTGCGTTAAGGCAGAACTTGAAAACTCGCTTAAAAATGTTTTCTCACGTTCGGGTTTTACAAGCGGTTATTTTGAAGAAAAAATCGGCAGGGATATGTTCGGCATACGAACAAAGGACGATGTTATTTCGTCCGCCGCCGCGCTTTCAAATTTGCACGAATATTACCGAAACGAAAGACAAAGTGTGGGGATTGATATTACGGTATCTTTGTCTGAAAACAAAGAAGTTACTGCCACCGCCACCGACGGCATAAATTCTGTGTCGGTTATCGGTGACACGGTTGAGCGTGCGCAAAAAGTGGCTTTAACCGAAGAAAATGTAAAAAGCGCCCTTTCAAAACTCGGCTCAACGCCCTATTTTGTAAAGGAAATTACGGTTAATATGCAAGACGGACTGTTTTTACCTGCCAAAAGTTTAAACGAAATAAGGCGGCAACTTTGCGAAATATTAGATAATAAAAGGACAAAACCGCCTCTGCGCAGAAATCTTTTTAAAGAATGTGAATTAAAGTCAAGACTCCATGGCAAACCGCTTATTTTCTGTCAGTATTATAATGCCGCGCAAATAACGGAAAATAAAAACATTGACGGCATAATTCTTCCGCTTTTTGAAGATTTTAAAGGCCTTAAAGAAAACATTTTTAAAATTGCCGAACTGCCCCGCTACATAAAGGACGAAGAAAAAGTAAAAAGCCGTCTTTTGAAAATTAAAAATGAAGGTGTAACCCATGCACTTTGCGGCAATTTGGCAAGCGTACAAATCGCCAAAGAGTGCGGACTTAAAATAATAGGGGACAGGGGACTTAATACGGCAAATTCGGTATCGGCAAAGGTGCTTGAAGATTTTGGCGTGGATGCCGTAACATTTAGTGCCGAAAACACTTTTTCGGAAACCGAAAAGATAAAAACACAACTTGATACCGGCATTTTTGCCTACGGTAAAATTCCGCTTATGCTTACCTTAAACTGTCCGCTTAAAAACGGCAGAAACTGTAAAGAGTGCGATAAACACGGTTTTCTTACCGACCGTGTCGGCGAAAAATTTCCTGTCAGATGTAAAAATTCATATAGCGAGGTATTAAACTGTAAACCGATTTATCTCGCCGATAAACAAAATGATATTAGTAAATTTGATTTTCTTATCCTTTCGTTTACCGACGAAAAAACAGAGGATATAAACCGAATAATAAATGCCTACAAATCGGGCGATACCCCCGACTTTGAATTTACAAGAGGGCTTTATTACAGAAATGTGTTATAAAAAGAAAAACCGCCCTTGGCGGTTTTTCTTTTTAAATTATTTTATTTTGAAAGCAGTTCACAAACAAGACGACTGTGTTCGGCAGGGTTATCAAGCGGTTTGCCCGAAATCAAACATGCCTCGTCAAAAAGAAGTTTTGAAATAATCTCAAGTGCAGACTTATCGGTTTTATATACCGATTTAATCTTGTTTGCAATTTCGTGGTTTAGATTAATTTCAAGAACAAGTTGCGCCTTTATGCCCTGATTATTGCCGGGCATTGCGTTAAGTGTCTTTTCCATTTCAAGTGATACTTCACCCTCGGTATTAAGACAAACGGGGTGGTTTTTAAGTTCCCCCGTAAAGCGGACTGCGGTAACCTTATCACCAAGCGCCTCTTTCATAGCAGAGAACATTTCACTGTTTCCTTCGTTTTCTTTCTTAACCTTGTCTTTTTCTTCGTCACTTTCAAGATTAAGGTTTTTATCGCAAACATTTACAAATTTCTTGCCCTCGTATTCACCGATAATCTTAACGGCAAATTCGTCAACATTTTCGGTAAGGTAAAGCACCTCAAAGCCCTTATCCTTAACCGCATCACATTGCGGCAACATATCAATTTTTTCTGCGGTTTCGCCCGATGCATAGTAAATTGCCTCTTGATTTTCGGGGCAGTTTTCCAGATATTCTTTAAGTGTTACATACTTCTTTTCCTTTGAGGAAACGAAAAGCAGTAAATCTTTAAGATTATCTTTGTGTATGCCGTAATTATCGTAAACACCGAACTTTAACTGAATACCGAAATTTTTAAAGAAAATTTCGTAATTTTCGCGCTCATTTTTAAGCATCTTTTCAAGTTCGGATTTAATCTTCTTTTCAAGTGTTTTGGCAATAAGTTTAAGTTGACTGTCGTGCTGCAACATTTCACGGGAAATGTTAAGGGATAAATCTTCACTGTCAACAAGTCCCTTTACAAAACTGAAATAATCGGGCAACAGTTCACCGCACTTGTCGGTTATCAAAACACCTTTGCAATAAAGGGAAAGTCCCTTTTCAAATTCCTTTGTATAGTAATCAAAAGGCGGATGTTTCGGTATAAACATAAGTGCCTTATAGGTTGCCTGACCTTCGGTTGAGGTGTGAATTACTTTAAGCGGGTCTTCAAAATCGAAATATTTTTCCTTGTAAAAGTCGTTATACTGTTCGGGTTTAATGGTGGCTTTTGACTTTTTCCAAAGCGGCACCATACTGTTAAGCGTTCTCTCTTCGGTTACTTCTGTATATTCGCCCTCTTTACCCTCAACCGGTTTTGACTCGGTAAAGTTCATAACAATAGGGTGGCGGATATAATCGGAATACTTTTTAATAAGTTCTGCAATTTTATACTGGTCTAAAAATTCTGTATAATTTTCGGTTTCGGTGTCTTGCTTAATGTGCATTAAAACTTCGGTACCTACGCTCTCCTTTTGGGCAGGGGAAACGGTGTAACCGTCCACACCGCTTGAGGACCAGCAAAATGCCTCGTCTTGACCGAAAGCACGGGAGGTGACAGTAACCTTATCGCTTACCATAAATGCCGAATAAAATCCGACACCGAACTGACCGATAATGTCAACACCCTTTTTCTTTTCGTTTTCGTCTTTAAATTCAAGCGAGCCGCTTTTTGCAATAGTGCCGAGGTTTTTATCAAGTTCGTCCTCGGTCATACCGCAACCGTTATCGGTAACCGAAATGGTACGGGCGGACTTATCAAGTTTTATAATTATTCTAAAATCTTTCTGCTTAATGCCAACACTGCTGTCGGTAAGGGAACGGAAATAAAGTTTATCAATGGCATCCGACGCGTTTGAAATAATTTCGCGCAGGAAAATTTCTTTATGGGTATAGATTGAATTGATCATCATATCCATAAGTTTTTTTGATTCGGATTTAAACTGTTTAGTACGCATAATAATTACCTTTCTTTTTCATAAAGACAAGTCCTGATAATTCAGGACTTGTAAAATTTAATCTTCTTTTAAATCGGTTTTAATTGCAAGGTCACGAAGTTGAATGCCGTCAACCTGCGCCGGTGCGCCCGACATCAGTTCGGCAGAGGTTTGTACCTTCGGGAAAGCGATAACATCTCTTAACGAATCGCATCCGCACATAAGCATACAAACACGGTCAAAGCCGATTCCCATTCCGCCGTGCGGCGGTGCGCCGTACTTAAATGCACCGGTAAGGAAACCGAATTTCTGTTCTGCTTCCTCGTCGGATAAACCGAGCGCCTTAAACATATGCGCTTGAAGTTCGGGGTCGGTAATACGAAGACTGCCGCTTGATAATTCAACACCGTTAAGCACCAAATCATAAGCATTTGCAAACACCTTTTCGGGGTTGGTGTCAAGATAGGGGATACACTCGTCAAGCGGTGCGGTAAAGGGGTGGTGCATAGCATCCCACGATTTTGTTTCTTCGTTGTATTCAAAGAACGGAAATTCCGTAATCCATAAGAAGTTGTACTGATTTTTGGGTATTATATCAAGTTTTTTGGCAACCGTCAGACGAAGCGAGCCGAGAACCGAAAGCGCCAAATTCTTTTTGTCGGCAACAATAAATACAACATCGCCCTTTTTGGCATCGGTGCGTTCAAGTATAGCCGCCATTTCCTCTTGCGTTAGGAACTTTGCAAAGGAACAGGTCGGTTCGTCCTCAACAAAGCGGATAAAGGCAAGACCTTTTGCGCCGATACCCTTTGCTTCTTCGGTAAGTTTGTCAATTTCTTTACGGGTGTAAATTTCGGTGGCATTTTTTGCGGTAATTGCTCTTACCGTGCCGCCGTCCTTAACCGTATTTGCAAAAACACCGAAACCGCAATTTTCAACAATGTCCGAAATGTCCTTGATTTTCATATCAAAACGGGTGTCGGGTTTGTCCGAACCGTAATTGTTTATGGCGTCAACATATTTCATACGCTCAATGGGGGTTTTAATGTCAACATCAAGTACCTCTTTAAATAAGCGCTTGAAATAACCCTCGGCAATGGCAAAAATATCTTCACGCTCAACAAATGACATTTCAAGGTCAATTTGTGTAAATTCGGGTTGACGGTCGGCACGCAAATCTTCGTCACGGTAGCAACGGGCAAGTTGCATATATCTGTCAAATCCCGAAAGCATTAAAAGTTGCTTGTACATCTGTGGACTCTGCGGAAGTGCAAAGAAACTGCCCTTATGTATTCTTGACGGTACAAGATAGTCGCGCGCGCCTTCGGGTGTGGACTTGATAAGTGTAGGGGTTTCTATTTCCAAAAATCCGTTTTCGTCAAAATAATCACGGGTGATTTTGCTTATTTTATGACGGGTGATTATATTCTTTTGTAAATTCTGCCGTCTTAAATCAAGGTATCTGTATTTAAGACGAATTTCCTCGTTTGCGTTGCAGTCGTCGGAAATTTCAAAGGGCGGTGTTTCTGCGGCACCTAAAATTTTAAGTTCTTCTACCTCAATTTCAATATCGCCCGTAGGTATTTCGGTGTTAATTGCCGAGCGCATACGAACTTTACCCTCTGCCATACAAACATATTCGCTTTTAAGTTCGCCTGCTTTTTCAAAAATGCCCTTATCGGTATTTTCGTCAAAAGCCAACTGAACAATACCGGTGCGGTCACGAAGGTCGGCAAAAATAAGTCCGCCCAAATCACGCTGGCGCTGTATCCAACCGCAAACGACAACCGTTTGTCCTATGTTTTCTTTTCTTAGCGTTCCGCAGTAATCGGTACGCTTTTTTCCGTTTAATCTGTCAAGAGTCACGGTTAATTACACCTCTGTTTATAATACTGTATTTTCAATATCTTTAAATGCCTTTTCGCATTTAAGTTCCATTAGTTTGTCCGGAATATTATCAAGTTCTATTTTTGTTAAAGTACCGTCCGACATATCCTTAATTTCGGCGGAATTACTTTCAATTTCGTTATCGCCGATACAAACGGTGTAAAGCGCACCGATTTTGTCGGCATATTTCATTTGTGCCTTTAATCCTCTGCCGCAAATATCACATTGCGCCTCAAAACCGTCGGTACGCAGTTTACTGCAAAGTTCGGTGGCTTTAAAGGTTGCCGCGTTGCCAAGCGACACAATATATATATCGCAACGGTCGGGCTCGGGAATAGGCGCATTTGTGTTTTCCAAAACAAGCAAAAGCCGTTCAATTCCCATTGCAAAGCCAAGCGCCGCAACATCGGGGCCGCCCATACTTTTTATAAGTCCGTCATATCTTCCGCCGCCGCAAACGGTTGACTGTGCGCCGATATTGTTTGAAATAAATTCAAAAACGGTGCGGTTGTAATAGTCAAGACCGCGCACAATGTTCGGGTTGACGGTATATTTAATATCCGCCGCGTCAAGGTGGCGTTTTACATCTTCAAAATGTTCTTTACAGTCGTCACAAAGATAATCAATTACCTTTGGTGCATCCTTTGCAATTTCTTTGCAGACGGGTGATTTACAGTCTAAAATCCGCATCGGGTTGCGCTCAAGCCGTTCTTTGCAGGTGTTGCAAAGTTGATCAAATTTGCCGAAATATTCTTTAAGCGCCGCAACATAATTTTTTCTGCACTCACTGCAACCTATTGAATTGATTTCAAGCGAGATGTTTTTAAGACCGATATCGTTAAGCGCCTGACGGGCAAGCGAAATAACCTCCGCATCTGCCGAAGCAGAGGTTGCGCCGTAGCACTCAACACCGAATTGGTGGAATTCACGAAGCCGTCCTGCCTGCGGTTTTTCGTAACGGTAGCAACCGCCGGCATAACATACTTTAAGCGGTAAAGCACCGTTGATAAGACCGTGTTCAATTACACTTCTTGCCGTTCCTGCGGTCAGTTCGGGGCGCAGGGTAATTGACCGTCCGCCCTTATCTTCAAAGGTGTACATTTCCTTTTGAACAACATCGGTGGTGTCGCCGACATTACGGCTGAAAACCTCGGTGTGTTCAAAAACGGGAACACGAATTTCCTTAAACCCGAAAAGGGAAGCGGTTTCAAATAATTTGTTTTCCAAAAACTGTATTTTATGTACATTTTCGGGCAAAACATCGTTTGTGCCTTTTACGGCACGGTTTATTTCTGACATAAAATCTTCTCCGATTATTATGAATTTCTAACTATTTCGCGCCAGTCAAGGTCGCCGCGTTCAAGTCCGTGAATAAGCACTTCGGCGGTGGCAATGTTGGTTGCAACCGGAATACTGTGGACATCACAAAGGCGGAGAAGTGATGCTTCGTCCGGCTCGTTCGGTTTGGGATTAAGCGGGTCACGGAACATAAGCAACAAATCAATTTCGTCACAACCTATTCGTGAAGCAATTTGTTGCGAACCGCCCTGACTTCCTGCGAGAAAGCGCACTATATTAAGTCCCGTTGCTTCCGAAACCGCCTTGCCGGTAGTACCGGTTGCAACAAGATTGTGTCTGCTTAGAATACCGCAGTAGGCGATACAAAACTGTACCATAAGTTCTTTTTTTGCGTCGTGTGCGATAAGCGCAATTGTCATAAAAACACTCCTTAAAATTTATATCTTTTTTATTTCGGGCAATTTTACATCTTCTCCGAAAAGCCGTCTGGCTATACGGATAAAACTTAAATTTGCCTTACCTTTTCTTGAAAGCCCGTGATTGTTTGAAAGCAGAGAAAGTTCCATACTTACGGGCACAATACCCAAAAGCCGTGTGGCGGCGCCGTCGATAATACTGTCAATATTCCCGAAAGTTCCGCTTTTAACATATTCAAGGTTAAATTTGTTTATTATAAGTCGCGGCTCGTTTACGGTGTCGGGCAAACCTCTTTCAATAACCGAAGCGTCCCGTACGGATATGCAGTCCATATTACAAACCGTAATAAACTGTGCGGTTTTGCCGAGCGCCGAATAAAGTTTTAAGTTTGCTCCTGCCGGAAAATCAAAAATTACGGCATCGAATTTGTCCTTAATATTTTCGGTAAACTTTTTAAGTCCCTCAACCGTTATTGTTCCCACACTTGCGGGAGCAGGCATAACATAAAGACCGCTATAAGCAGGACTCGCATAAATTGCGGAGGAATAATCCATACCGCAAAGCACATCGCCTAAATCGTAAACCGTTTGGTTATCAATGCCTATAAGCACATCAAGGCAACGAAGTCCCTCGTCCAAATCGACAAGAAGAACACTTTTCTTACCCTCACTAATGGCAAACCCAAGTCCTGCGGCAACGGTTGATTTACCCGTACCGCCTTTACCCGAGGTTATACCCAAAATTATTCCCATAATAAGAACACCTGCCTATATATTAAGTTAAAATAATATCATAAAATATATATACTGTCAAATAAATGTCAGTTCAAAACGGTGTACGGAACAGAAACGGGTTGACTTTCTCCGCCCGAGAAGAAATAGGCGTCCAAAAGAGTTTTTACAAGTGTACCCGAAGAGAAACCCGAAGAGCCGTGTTCAAGCACAACCGAAATGGCTATTTGCGGTTTATCGTAGGGTGCAAAAACAATGTATGTACTGTGGTCTGCGCCGCTGTTTGTCTGCGAAGTACCTGTTTTACCGCCTATTTTTATCGGGTAATCGTTAAAAACCGTACTACCCGTACCGTCAACCGTAACCGAAAGCATACCTTCCTTAATTGCATTTTTGGTGGTATCGCTCATTTTTACGGTGTTTAATACCTCTGCTTCACTGTTCTTTACATATTCCGACATATCGTAGGATACAATCTTGTCAATAAGTGTCGCGCGGTAGTGTGTACCGCCGTTTGCAAAGGTTGCCGCATAGTTGGCAAGTTGAAGCGGTGTAAAGGCATTAAGTTGTCCAATGGATATTTGCAGGGTGTTACCGCCGTAACCGTCACTTTTCGGCTCGTCAAGTATTCCAGCACTGTCATCAACCTCAACACCCGTTTTTACACCCAAACCGAACTGTTTGAAATAGTCGGTAACGGTGGTTGCACCGAGCCGGTAACCCAGTTCAAAGAAAAAGTAGTTACAACTTTTTGAAAGCGCCTCTTTTAATTCTATACTTCCGTGGGTATGCATGCAGGACGGTTGATAGTCCTCATATTTACGGTAGGTATGAAGACAGGTTATTGTTTCACCTATTTGGTACTTGTTGTTTTCAAGTGCCGCCGTGGCAACGGCGGGTTTTGCGGTCGAGCCGATAGGATATACACCCTGAAAAGCACGGTTTGTAAGTGGGTGAAGCGGATTTTTGCTTAAACTTTCAAAATCATCGCCAAGTGTTGCCGAGTCATATGTCGGGTAGTTTGCACCGCATATTACGCCGCCCGTTTTTACATCAACAACCACCGCCGCACCGGCAACCGCCGTACCGCCGTGGGCTTGCAGGTCAAGAACGGTGGCTTTAAGTGCATCCTGTGCCGTTTTTTGTATGTCTTTATCAAGTGTTAACATTACCGTTTTGCCGGCAACCGGCTCTTTGGTGATTTCGGTTGAGGCAATACCGCCGTCGGCATTTATGTAATAGGTTATTTCGCCGTCGGTACCGTGCAGATATTCTTCTGCCCACTCCTCAATACCGCCTTTTCCGACCTTGTCGTTAAACTGATAACCTTTTGATTTAAACTTTTTTCCGGTTTCCCAGTCCTCTTCAAAAATCGGGCCGACCGTACCGATAAGGTTTACCGCAAGGGTGGTGTCGGTATATTCCCTGAAAGGTGAAACATCTACCGTAACACCCGAAAGCAGAAAACCCGATTCACAAATTTTGCGCATAAGTTCTATCGGTATATCTTCGGCAAATATGTAGGGGTAGGAAAGTGAAAAGTCCGAAGAGTCCATACCGTAACGCACACCCATAATCGCACGCTGTTCGGCTTCGCTGTATTTTTTAAGGTTGTACTTTTTAACCATCTGGTTAAAACAGTTTTCCGCCGTGGCATATTTGGCAACACCCAAAACCTTTATAAGTTTGTCGGTCTTTTCGCCCTCTTTAAAGGTGTATGGGGCGGCATCACTTATCGGCAGGGTGTCAATATGCTCTACACCCGAAGCATTAAGAAGATTTATAAGCGATAAAATTACATCGTTTAAATTGTCCTTAATATATGCCTTGTTGAAAACAACATTATATCCGTCACGGTTAATGGCAATCTGCCTGCCGTAACGGTCAATAATTTCACCGCGCGGCGCTTTAAGTACGGCAGTTCTTATACTTGTGCCGCCGTTAGCCGCCGAAGAATATTTGTTGCGGTTAATTATTTGCAGTGAATAAAGCCGCACCGCATAGAAGATTATCAAAATAACAAGCAGTACGGAAAGTACCGCAAGCGCAGTTTGGCGTTTCTTTTTAAAAGGCATTGTTTACCACCTTTAACACAGTTTTTTTGAAATATGTCTTTGCAGATAATACATTATAACAACCGTAACGGTTGTGTATATTACCGACGGTATTAAATATACGGTAATATACCGCATTCCGTTTTCAAGTGAAGAAAAGGAAAATGCAAATATCCATCTTGTAACATAATAGATAATACTGCCTGCAATTCCCACCGCAATACATGAACGGATATTGTTATTGAAAATATAGTGAACGGCAAGGGAAACAAGCAGGGAAATAATCATAAATAAAATTGCATGAAAACAAATGGGGGTGGAAGCCGCACCGTCGGTTACAATTCCGCAGATAAGCGCAAACAAAGCAGACGGCAGTTCACCTGCAAACATTGATATCGTAAGCACCGCCGCAAGCGGCAACATCGGGTTGGCGCGTGATATCCTTATCGAAAAAGAGCCATTATACTGAATTAAGAAAAGCAAAAGAAAAATAAATGCGTTGATAATCCAGTAATGAATGTATTTTACCTTTGATGTCATATCAGTCACCGCTTCCTACCGTTATTCCGCCTTTACCTGCAAAATCGGTAATGACCATAACGGATTTTACGGTACCAAAATCAACAAATGGGGTAAGTTCGGCATAAATTGAGGTGTTGTATTTATCACTGCCGATGTTATCTATCTTGCCTATAAGAATACCGGCAGGGAAGATACCCTCGCCCGATGTGGAAATATAGTCGCCGATAGCAACCGAGCAGGAACGGGAAAGGTTTGAAATTTTGCACTTTTTCTTTGCGGCAAGTTTAAGTTCACCCGAAACAATGCCCGAATCACTTGTACGGTTGTCAATGGCGCCAAGTGTTAAATCAGGGCTTAAAACCGTGGTGACCTTTGAAGTTGTCATACCAACATCGGTTATGTAACCCACAAGTCCCGCATCGGTAATTACGGGGTCGTATTTATGTATTCCCGAAACCGAGCCCTTGTTGATTACAAAACCCATATACGGGTCGTCACTGTCACGCGAAACAAGACTTGCATCCATAAATACAAAATCTTGATGCTCGTCTTTTATCCCCAAATAGTTCTTATAAAATTCGTTGTCCGCCTTAATTTTTTCAGCTTCGGTAAGTTCTGTGTTTAATTTGTCAACCTTTTTCTTTAACTTTTCGTTTTCAAGGATAAGCGTATTGTTGTCCGAAACCGAAACAAAAAAGTTTTTAACCGAGCCGAAAATGTTGGTGGCTACCTCACGGATAGGCGCCGTAACGGTGCTTACCGCATCCGAGCCGGGCGACATTCGTGAGCCGTTTATTCCAAACAAAACGGCAATTAAAACAACTATTACAAAAATTGTAACAATCATTTTAAACTGTCTGCTGCGAAAGAAAAATCGCATTTTTTATTCTCCCTTTAATTCAAGTTATCTGAAGCGTTTACCTCTGCGGAATACATAGTTTTCAAAACCGCTGTCGGCTTCAAGCCGCTTTGCAGTACCCAAAACCACACAGTCAAGCGGATTTTGTGCAACCGTTACGGGCATACCCGTTTCTTCGGCAATAAGTTCCGCAAAGCCGCGAAGCAATGCGCCGCCGCCGGTTAGTGTAATTCCGCTGTCAATAATATCGGCGGAAAGTTCAGGCGGAGTTTTTTCAAGCGTTAAGCGAATAGCATCAATTATCTGTGAAATCGGGTCGGAGATTGCTTCTCTAACCTCGGCAGAAGAAATCATTACATTTTTAGGCAGACCGTCAACCAAGTTTCTGCCCCTTATTTCAACCTCGGTTTCACCCTCATAGGGTTTTGCCGAGCCGATGTCTATCTTAATCTGTTCAGCGGTGCGTTCACCGATAAGAAGATTATGCTTTTTTCTTATAAAGTTGATAATCGCTTCGTCAAAATTATCGCCTGCAATTCTTACCGATTGCGCCGTAACAATATCGCCAAGCGAAATAACGGCAACCTCACTTGTACCGCCGCCTATATCAACAATCATATTACCCGAAGCGTCCCAAATCGGCAGTCCTGCGCCTACTGCCGCCGCCATCGGTTCTTCAACCAAATCAATATCGGTAGCACCGGCAACCCTTGCCGCATCGTGAACGGCACGGCTTTCAACCTCGGTAACACCCGATGGAACGCAGATTACCATACGCACTCTTGAAAACAGTGAGCCCTTAATTGCCTGACGGATAAACCGTTTAAGCATTGCCGCCGTAACATCAAAGTCGGCAATAACGCCGTCTTTAAGCGGACGCACCGCAATAATCGAGCCGGGTGTTCTGCCTATCATTTCCTTTGCCTGTGTACCAACGGCACGGACGGCATTGTTCGCTACATCGTAAGCAACAACCGACGGTTCTCTCATAATAATTCCTTTTCCTTTAACGCAAACAAGTGTATTTGCGGTACCAAGGTCAACCCCTATATCAGTAGTAAACATAAATCAGTTCTCCTTATTAAATCTTCGGCACAATAAACTTTATTGCCGAGGGTAAGTTTTCAATAATCAGTTCGTTTTCGGAAGTGGCATATTCACCGTCAAGTGTCCAGGCAAGTCCGTCGCAAAATGTAACTTTAAGTTTTTTGGTGTGGAAAAACTCCATACCCTCACGGTTTAAATCGTGTTTAAAAATTCCGTCAATAACGGGTTGCAAATTAACAATGTTTTTCGGCTTGCTTATAAGCAACACTTCAAAAAATCCGTCGTTAAGTTTTACAACCGATTCTTCAAACTTAACAATTCCGCCTACCGACATTGAATTTGAAACGGCGCCGAAAAGATAATCACCCTCAACGGTTTTTTCATCGGTTTCAATTTTCAAATGGGTGGCTTTAATGTTGCCTATGCTTTTAATTCCCTCAAAAAAGTATGCCGCCTGACCGAGAACATTTTTTATATCCTGCGGTGTTGAATAGGATGCTTCGGTAAAAGCACCGAAAGAGGCGGTATAGGTAAAATATTTATCGCCGAACTTCCCTATATCAAGGTCGGTGGAATAATCGCCTGCGGCGGTTTTGGCGGCGGCATAAACATTTTTTTCAATGTGCAGTCCGCCCGACCATTCGTTAAGAGTACCGCAGGGTATATATCCTATCGGTATTTTTTCGCCCGATATCATAAGACCGGTTATAACCTCGTTAAGTGTACCGTCGCCGCCGCAGACAACTATTCTTTCATAATCGGTTGTCTTAATGTTTTTTACATACTCGGTGGCATCGGCGCGTGCTTTTGTGGGATAAACCGTCACGGTAAAACCTGCTCCGGATAAAATTTGCACAACCTTTAAAAGTTTGTTTTTCATAACTTCTTTACCCGATAACGGGTTGACTATAAGTAATAATTTTCTCATTTTTTCACCTTGTTCATCTGTAATCTATCGGCATTGTGGCAACGGCGTTAAGGTCGACATCGCTCACATTTCCGCTTAAATACTCAAAGTATCCCTGAACACCTACCATTGCGGCATTGTCACCGCAATATTTAAGTTCGGGGTAATAAAGTTTCAAATTCCGCTTTTCGCATTCGGCTTTAAGGCGACCTCTAAGTTCGCTGTTTGCCGAAACGCCGCCTGCAACCGCTACCGTTTTATAACCCGTCTTTTCGGCGGCAAGCAGAGTTTTTTCAATTAAAATATCACAAACCTTTTGGCGAAGTGTTGCCGCAAAAACACCGGTGTCAATTTCTTCGCCCTTTTGTTTTGCGTTGTTAATAAGGTTAAGACATGCGGTTTTAAGTCCCGAAAAACTGAAATCAAATTCTTTTTCGGTTTTTGGGGTGGGCAGGGGATACCGCTTTTTGTCGGGTACGGTTGCCACACGGTCAAGATTAACACCGCCCGGATATTCAAGCCCCAAAGCACGGGCAACCTTATCAAAACATTCTCCCGCCGCATCGTCGGTGGTGGCGCCTATCGGTTTAAATGCCGTATAGTCGGCAACCTCGGTTAAAAGGGTGTTGCCGCCCGAAACCGTAAGGCATAAGAAAGGGGGAGTAAGGTCTTTTGCCGTTATGTAGTTCGCTGCAATGTGCGAGCGCAGATGATGAACGGGAATAAGCGGAACACCAAGCGACAAAGCAAGCCCCTTTGCAAAGTTTACACCCACAAGCAAAGCACCTATAAGTCCCGGCGCAAAGGTTACCGCAACGGCATCAATATCGCCGTAGGTTATGTTTGCGGCTTCAAGCGCTTTCTCTGTTACCGTGCTTATGGCTTCGGTGTGCCGTCTTGAAGCAATTTCGGGTACGACACCGCCGTAAATCTTATGCTCCGCAATTTGTGTGGACACTATATTTGAAAGTATTTCTCTGCCCCGTGTAACCGAAACCGATGTTTCGTCACAGGAAGATTCAATACCTAATATAATCATTTTCTAAAACCTTCTTGTCATAATTAAAGCATTTTCCGTAGGAGTACTGTAAAAGTTCTTTCTTTCTCCCGCGGCTTCAAAACCGAATTTTTTGTATAAACCAATCGCCTTTTCGTTTGAAGTTCTCACTTCAAGCGAAATAAAGGCACCGCCGCTATTTCTTACAAAGTTTATAAGGCGGGTTAAAATAAGTCTGCCGACACCTGAATTTCTGAATTCTTCTTTTACGGCAATGTTGGTAATGTAACCCTCGTCACAAACAAGTGAAACACCGCCGTAACCTAAAATGCGGTTGTCTTTTTCGGCAACAAAAAAGTGTGTTCCCGCCGACATGGACTCCAAAAGCGCATTTTCACTCCACGGTGTAGAAAAGCACTCTTTTTCTATTTCGGCAACGGCTTTTGTGTCGATGCTTTGCATATCATAAATTTTAAAGTCGGTAAAAGCACCGCCGAAAACCAAAGAGTCAATACTTTTTGTAATTTCGTTTCGGCAAAGGCGGTATATGTTTTCATTTCCGCCAAACGGGTCGGAAATTCCGCCGCCCAAAACGGTGATTTTTTCGACGCTTATACCCAAACTTAAAAGTATGTTTTTGTGGCTTTCACCCATACAAAAGAATAAATCACAGTCAAGGTCAGAGCGGCAAAGTGTTTTCGGTGTGTGCGAAGAAATATCTATACCTATTTCTCTCATAACCGTTACCGAGTTTTCGGAAACCTGCGTTCCTGCCGATAAACCGCGGCTTAAAACATCAAGCCCTTTTATATTAAAGGAATTAAGATACCCCTCTGCCATAGGACTTCGGCAGGTGTTACCCGTGCAAATAAAAATTACTTTCATAAACTAAAAACCGAAACGGCTGCGCGGCGGAGCAATAATAAGACTTCCGTTAAATAAAAAGTAAAGTTCGGTGTCGGTCGGGTTGTCAATAAAGTTTTCACCTATTATCGCGTTGCGCATGGCAGTTATATAATCGCAAATTTCAATGTTGGTTGCATACCATGTATCGTCGTTGTGTGAAAGGGAAGCGCAAAGATTGTCAAAATATGTCCATCGGTCTTTTATACCGTTAAATCTGTTATTTGTTTTTTCAACAAAAAGATTTAATTCGTAACTGTGTCCCCAAATGTAGAAAAGCGGCAATTCGTTTTGGCAGGCAAAGAAATCTTTAATCATTTGTCTGCCTTCGTCGCTTGAATAATAGGAAAAGTGGGGAGCAGGGTGCCAGTTATAAAAATCTTCGGGCAGAGAAAAGTCATAATTTTTTACTGTTGAACGGCAGTAAACAATGCCGCTTTCTTTAAGTTGCTTTATAACCCTTTCGTCATATTGACCGAAAGGTGCGGCAAAACCTCTCACATCGGTTTTAAAGGCGAGATTTAACGCCTTAACATCTTCGTCGATTTCCCGTTTTACCTCGTCGTCGGTAAGGTCTTGTAAATGCGGATGAGTGTATGAGTGTGAAGCAATTTCGTGCCCCTTATAAACCTTTAAAAGTTCGTTACTGCCGTCCCATAAAACACAGTCTTCATTTTTAATGCGGAAACAACCGTTTTTACAGTCGCCGCCCATAAGGTTAAATGTTGCTTTAAGTGAATATTTGTTAAGCGTTTCAATAAGGCGCATATCCTGCGGTTGTCCATCGTCAAAACTGAAAGTAAGCGCACGGGAAAAACCGTTTTTGTATAATTTTTTAACCATAATATTCACCCTTTCGCTGCAAGCCAGTTTTTACCGCTTCCGGCTTCTGCCGTAAGTTTAACCTTTAATTCTGCGGCGGTCTGCATTTCTTCTTCAAGAATAATCTTAACCTTTTGCGCATCGCCCGATTTACACTCAACAATAAGTTCGTCGTGCACCTGCAAAATAAGATGCGCCGAGGGAAGTTCTTTTATAAGGCGGTCACGCACTTTTATCATTGCAATTTTAATAATGTCCGCCGCCGTGCCCTGAATGGGTGCATTTCTTGCAACCCTTTCACCGAAAGCGCGCATCATGCCGTTTTTCTCTTTTAGTTCGGGAAGATAACGCCGCCGCCCGAAAGCCGTGGTGACAAACCCGTCTTCCTTGGCTTTTTCAATAACTTTATCCATATAGGCGGCAACGCCTTTGTAGGTCGAAAGATAATTCTTTATATATTGGTCGGCTTCGGCACGGGAAACACCAATGTCCTTACCGAGCGAAAATGCCCCTATTCCGTAAACAATACCGAAGTTAACCGCTTTTGCACGGCTTCGCATTATCGGTAAAACCATACTTTCGGGAATATTGAACACCTGCGAGGCGGTAACGGTGTGAATATCCGTTCCGCTTTCAAATGCCTTAATCATTTCGTTGTCATCCGCAAGGGAGGCAAGAACACGCAGTTCAATTTGACTGTAATCGGCATCGCAAAGGGTATACCCCTCTTTTGCAACAAAGAATTCGCGCAGTTTTTTGCCCTCTTCGGTCCTTACGGGGATATTTTGAAGATTTGGCTCAAGCGAACTTATCCGTCCCGTTCTCGCTTCGGTCTGATTAAATGTGGTGTGTATTCTGCCGTCCTCTTTTACGGCAGAAACAAGTCCGTCACAATAGGTGGATTTAAGTTTTGAAAGTTGACGGTAGTTTAAAACCAAATCAACAATTTTATAACTGCCGCGTAAACCCTCAAGCACATCTGCACTTGTACTGTAACCCGATTTTGTCTTTTTCTTTGTGGGTATTCCGAGTTTTTCAAAAAGTATAACACCCAACTGTTTCGGTGAATTAACATTAAATTCTTCGCCGGCAATAGTGTATATTTCTGCCTTTATTTCTTCGGTGCGGTCAAATAGGTCGTCGCCCATTTTTTTAAGTCCGTCGGTGTCAACCAAAAAGCCGTAACTTTCCATTTCACCTAAAACACGGGCAAGCGGCACTTCAATATTTTTAAGCAGTTCAAACTGTTCGGTTTTTATAAGTTCTTTTGTTAAAACATCGCAAGCGGCACTAAACAGTGCACCGCTTTTAAAACTGTCGTCATTTACAGTTGTGCTTACGGAATATTCCGCAAAAATACGCTCGGCGGAATAGTCTTTGCCGTTTGGGTTTAAGATGTAGGCGGCAAGCATTAAATCAAAGGTGACACCCTTTATATCCGTATATTTTTTTGAAAGGTTTTTATAATCGTAAACCCTTTTGCTTATCTTTTCGTCGGTCAGTATTTCTTTAAGTTCGGTATCACTTAAACGGCAAACCTTATTTTCGCCTGCGGCAAAGTTTTCAAAAACATCAACCGTTTTAAGTTCTTTTATTGCCTTATATTCGCAGGGTGTAAATTCCTTTGTTTCGGTCTTTTCGGTTTTAATCTGCGCTGACGGCTCAATGCCCATTTTCTTCATAAGCGAAAACAGTTCAAGTTTCGTCATAAAGGGCGCAAGACCTGACTGTCTGTCTTTTATAAGATATTCTTTTAAATCTTCATTTATCGGTGCGGCAGTGCAAATTGTACCGAGTTCACGGCTTAAATAGGCATTGTCTTTGTCCGCCTTTAATTTTTCCTTAACACCGGACTTTATATCAAGCGAGTCGATATTTTCGTAAATATAATCAATGTTACTGTATTTTAAAATCAAATCGGTTGCGGTTTTCTGTCCCACACCTGCAACGCCGGGCAGGTTGTCCGAACTGTCGCCCATAAGTGCTTTAAGTTCTATCATTTCTTTGGGTGCCAGTCCGTACTTTTCTTTTAAAACCTCTACCGTATAATCGGTAATTTCGGGGCGTCCCATTTTGGTTACGGTAAGTAACACACGGGTGTTTTCGGAAATCAGTTGAAGCGAGTCACGGTCGCCCGTTGCAATAACACACTCGTTTTTCGACTCTCTGCAAAGTCGGGCAAGTGTGCCTAAAATATCATCGGCTTCGTACCCTTCACACTCAATACAGTTATACCCTGCAAGAGTAAGCCACTCTTTAAGAAGCGGAAACTGTTCCTTTAATTCTTCGGGCATAGGGTGTCTGCCCGCCTTATAGTCGGCATAAATTTTATGGCGAAAGGTCGGCTTTTTAAGGTCAAAGGCAACGGCGACACCGTCGGGCTTTTCGCTTTCTATAAGATTATTTAAAATGTTAATGAAACCGTAAACGGCATTTGTGTACTGTCCGTCTTTGGTCGAAAGCAGCCTTATTCCGTAAAAAGCACGGTTTATTATACTGTTTCCGTCAAGCGCCAAAAGTTTCACAAAAACACCTCTTGAATGTTTATTAATTATAATTATAAATATAATATCATATTATTGCCGATTTGTCACCCTAAAAATTAAAAATTGACAAAAATTTTTTTTAGGGTATAATTTTTGTATGAAAATAGGTAAAAAAGAGGTGCACGGATATGCAGGACTTGCCCCTATGGCAGGTGTTGCCGACCGTGCAATGAGAGAGATTTGTGTATCAATGGGGGCGACTCTTACCGTCGGTGAACTTGCAAGCGCAAAGGGAATAACCTTGGGCGATTTAAAATCTGCCGAATATTTAAAATGTTTTGACTCTTTCGGCGTTTGCGGACCGCAACTTTTCGGGTGCGAGCCGGAAATTATGGCAAAAGCGGCAGAAAAGGCGCAGGAACAAAGCCCCGATTTCATTGATATTAATATGGGTTGTCCGGCACCGAAAGTTGCAGCGGGCGGCGGCGGAAGCGCACTTATGAAAAACCCCGAACTGGCAGGGGAAATAGTAAGTGCGGTTGTCAGTGCGTCAAGCGTACCCGTAACGGTAAAAATGCGTACGGGGTATGACGAAAACTGCATCAATGCGCCGATTCTTGCTAAAATATGTGAGCAGGCAGGTGCGGCGGCAATTACGGTACACGGCAGAACAAGAACGCAGATGTATTCACCGCCCGTTGACTATGAAACCATTAAAAAGGTTAAGCAAACCGTTTCAGTCCCTGTTATCGCAAACGGTGATATAGTAGACGGAAAAAGCGCAAAATCCGTTTACGAAAAAACGGGGTGCGATTTTGTGCTTGTCGGTCGTGCGGCAAGGGGAAACCCCTTTGTTTTTCGCGAAATAAATGCTTATTTTGAGGGCAAAGAATACACACCTCCCACACTTGAAGAACGGCTTAATTGCTGCATAAATCAGGCACGGCTTATGTGCGAATATAAAGAGCCGAAGGTTGCGGCACTTGAATCAAGAAAACATACCGCGTGGTATGTTTCGGGAATAAACGGTGCGGCAAAACTTCGCCGTATGTGCGGAGAAATTAACTGCTTGGACGATGTTAAAAGAATATGTGAATTAGCACTTGAATACAGTCAAAAAATGTGATAGAATACAAAGGTTAAATTACCATAAGGAGATTTTAAGATGTCGGGACACAGTAAATGGAACAATATTAAAAGAAAAAAGGAAAAAACCGATGCCGCAAAGGCAAAAGTTTTCACCAAAATAGGCAGAGAAATTTCGGTTATCGTTAAGCAGGGCGGACCTAATCCGCAGGAAAACAGCCGCCTTAAAGATGCCATTGCAAAGGCAAAAGCGGCAAATGTTCCTAACGATAACATTGAAAGAATAATCAAAAAGGCAGCAGGCGAAAGCGGCGGCGCCGAATATGAAGAACTTGTTTATGAGGGTTACGGCCCAAGCGGTGTTGCAGTTGTTGTTGAAACACTTACCGATAACCGCAACCGTACCGCAGGTGATATTCGCCATTATTTCGATAAATGCGGCGGTAATTTAGGTCAGTCCGGCTCGGTAACATTTATGTTTGAAAGAAAGGGCATAATTGAAATCGAGGGCGAGGGTAATGACGAAGATACCGTTATGGAAGCGGCACTTGAAGCAGGTGCGG
>JAZLFY010000057.1:0-3064 GCA_045616025.1 Acutalibacteraceae bacterium
AGTGCAAAAGATAAATTGCATCGTCACTTGTAACATCACCGTCACCGTTAATATCACCTGCCGCAAGTGAGTGCGGGAACTGATATGTCGGGTGGTTAGGATAAAGCGGATAATCTTCCGGCTCAAAGAGGGAGTGCAAAAGATAAATTGCGTCATCACTGGTTTTAACACCGTCCTCGTTAACATCGCCGAGTGTTAAAAGTGCCACTACGCCGACAAAGCCACTGAAATCGTTATCGGTTGTATAGGTGAATACAATTTCGTCGTGGGTTTCAGGTAGAGTTACAATATCGTATTTCTTATCGGTTGAATTATATGTATAAAGCGGCGTCCCCTCTAATACCTCAACATCCTTGCCGACTGTAAGTTTAACACCGTCGGTTGACTGAACTTCGCCCGAAAGAATAAGTGTTCCGCCCTCTTTTACCGTTATATCGTCTTTTGCGGTAAGTTTTCCGTCAACACTTAAAATTGAAGTTTCGGTTTTGCCGTCAAGAGTAAGGTTTTTCTTTGCATCAATTTTATGTGCTTTAAAATTGCCCGTTATTTCCTTATTTGTAGCATAGGAATAACTGTAAAGCGCATTTTTAATATTATCCGAATTATAAAATTCAAGAATTTTATCGGCATCGGTTTTATCGCCTTGATAAGGTGTGATATAAGAGCCGGTGCTGACCGTTTCGTTACCGATTTTAATGGACGCCAAACCGGAAAGCTTGTATTCTCCGACATCACCGCCGGTACTTATTTTAACCTTTACATTATCGACAAGCACTATTAAGTCCGAATAATCTTCGGTGATTGTGCAACTGTCGGACGATGTGCCCATAATAAGCACATATTCGGTGTTTGCACTGTATTTATCCGTTACCGAATACACCCCTGCGTTGTTGTCGATAAATTTGGGCGGAATATCGTCAAACACAACTATGGGGGTATCTGTACCGATAGCAAAAAGCATCGGCACCGCCGCCAAAATAATTGCCACTGTTAAGAGAATTGCGATTAATTTCTTTTTCATAATAACACCACCAAAATTATTTTAATTGCCATTTTTTAAAGTCTGTATGTAAAAGTTTATGCGCTTTTTCACTATTGGGTTTTTGGAAGAAAGAATTGTAAATTTCTTTGATTTCGGGATTTTCGTGCGAAAATCTTAATGTATACAAAGTGTCAAGTCCGTAAAGTTTTTCGCCACGGGAAAGTGCCATTTCACAACCCGCCTGAATGGGCTGACCGCCGCCGCCACTGCATCCGCCGGGGCAAGCCATAACCTCAACAAAATCCTAATGCTTTTTACCCGATTTTATATCCTCAATTAAATCTCTTGTATTTTTAAGTCCGCTTACAACGGCAACCGAGATTTTTTTGCCTGCAACATCAATTTCGGCTTCCCGTCTGCCGATTTCGCTTCTAACAAATTTAAAAGCATCCGCATCGGGATTTTTGCCTGTTACAAAATATACCGCACTGCGAAGTGCCGCTTCCATAACACCGCCGGTTGCACCGAATATTACCCCTGCACCGGTTGATTTGCCGAGTGGTGAATCAAATTCCGTTTCGGGCAAATTCGCCGCATCTGCATAAGAAGATTTTATCATACGGGCAAACTCACGGGTGGTAAGCACCGCATCAACATCATAATCGGTGCCGGCATCGTTAAGAGTACCCTCTGCCGCCTCAAACTTCTTGGCGGTGCAAGGCATTAACGATACGCAGAAGATGTTTTGTTTATCTATTCCCGTCTTTTCGGCAAAATAGGTTTTTGCAACTGCGCCGAACATCTGCTGGGGTGATTTTGCGGTTGAAAGATTATCCGCAAATTCGGGATACTGCGATTTCATAAACCGTACCCAACCGGGACAGCAGGATGTAAACATAGGAAGTGTGCCGCCGTTTGAGAGTCGGTCTAAAAACTCGTTTGCTTCCTCCATTATGGTTAAATCCGCCGCAAAGTCGGTATCAAAAACATAATCAAAACCGAGTTTCTTTGCCGCCGCAACCATCCTTTTTTCGGTTGCTTTACTGTCGTCAAGTCCTAAATCTTCGCCCCAAGCGGCTCTGACCGCCGGTGCGATTTGAAGTACCGTTACGGTATTTGTATCTCTAATCGCCTCATATACCTTTTCGGTATCGTCACGAACCGACAAAGCGCCGGTAGGACAGTGTGTTATACACTGACCGCAGAGTGAACACTGCGTTTTAATATCATATTCGGGATTAACACCTATATATGTGCGACTGCCCGAAGACAGCGTATCCCATACGGATAAACCCTGCACCTTTTCGCAAACGCTTACACAGCGCATACATTTTACGCATTTTGAGTTGGTGCGAATAAGCGGGAAATCGCTTATATCGTTTCCCTGCACCCTGCTTTCAAAGGGGTTAAGGGTTATATTAAAACTATCGGCAAGTTGACGAAGTTCGCAGTTGCCGTTTCTGACACAGGTGGTGCAATTTGAATCATGCTCACTTAAAATAAGTTGCAGATTCATTTTTCTTGCCGCTAAAACTTCGGGAGTATTGGTGTAAACCGTCATACCTTCAGTTACCGCCGTATTGCAGGCAGAAACAAGTGTATCGCACCCCTCAACCTTAACACAGCATATACGGCAAGCGCCGATTTCGTTTAAATCTTCAAGAAAACAAAGTGTCGGTATTTTTATGCCGCCTTGTTTTGCGGCAGATAAAATTGTGGTGTTTTCGGGTACGGAAATTTTAATGCCGTCAACTGTTATATTTACCATTTAATTTCTCTGCCCTTTCTGAAAGTGCCGTAGCCGAACTTATCGCAACGAAGACATCTGTTTGATTCCTGCGCCGCCTGCTTTTCGGTCATTTGGTTTTCCATTAAATCAAAGTCATATTTGCGAATTTCCGCCTCACGCTCGGAAAGATTTATTCTTCCGCAGGGTGGAAATACCGAAAGTGACGGGGTGGGTATTTGAACATCGACGGTGATTTCGTTATCAAATCCCAAATATTTATCGATACTGCGTGCCGCCACTTTACCTGCCGCAATGGCACGGATTGCCGTGGCAGGGCCGGTAACACAGTCACC
>JAZLFY010000058.1:0-2846 GCA_045616025.1 Acutalibacteraceae bacterium
TTCTATATGTTTTGGTTAGCGTTTTAATATCATATTTAGGAGGAATTTAATATGTCACTGTTCGGAAAGAAAAAGGAAGAAAAGAAAGAAGCCGAGTGCGGCTGCTCCTGCGGTTGCGGTTGCGATACTGTCGGGATTCAAGAAGGCGCTGCATCGTCCACTTGCTGTGGCGAAAACGTTGACGGTATCTGTTGCATCAAAGTTCTCGGCTCTGGTTGCAAAAACTGCCATACGCTTTATGAGAACGCACAGGAAGCTGTAAAGGCTGCCGGGCTCAATGTTGAGGTCGAATACATCACCGACCTTCAAAAGGTCATGGAATACGGTGTGATGTCAATGCCAGCTCTCGTTATCAATGAACAGGTTGTTTCTATGGGCAAAGTGCTGAAAGTCGGAGATATTAAGAAATTGCTTGAAATGCAGTAAATCCGAATGCATTCCTTCATATTGATGTTTCAAGTTTTTTCTGCTATAATACTATTAAACTAAGTGGTATTACTGTTGGTTCCTTGGCAACAAAAATTTGGATAGCCCAAGTTTTTTGGATAATACAGATAATAGAAATCCTACGAGCTAAATCGCATAAACAAAATTGTTTAGATTAAGAAATCAAAGAGCGAGTGGGAGTGATTTGCAAAAACAATCATACCATAACATTTGCGCAGCAAATTCATAACTTAACACGGCGGCAGAGAATTTTCTCTGCCGCTTTTCTTGACAATTCTTAAAATTTTGGTATAATTAGTTATACAAATCATACTTTTTGAGGTGGTATTATGGCAGAAAAAAGCATTAACGGAACTAAATATGCCTGGACGGCAACGGTGGGAGAAAAGGGGCAGATAGTAATACCCAAGCAGGCACGGGAGATTTTTGATATTCACCCGGGCGACACCCTTATACTTTTGGGGGATAGGCAATTAGGTATTGCAATTCCGCCCAAAGGCGAATTTGAACTGCTTTCAAACCATATATTCGGGGGCGATAAAAAATGACAGTATGTTCGGTCAGAAACATTAAAAAAGAGTATAAAGATTTTACCCTTGAAAATGTTTCGTTTGACTTGATAAAAGGCACGGTTACGGGCTTTGTCGGGCGAAACGGTGCAGGCAAATCGACCACTATAAAAGCAATGCTTAACTTAATAAGTACAAGCGGCGGCGATGTAGAATATTTCGGCAAACCGCTTACCGATAACGAGAACGAAATAAAGCAAAAAATCGGGTATTCAAGCGGCACAGCGGCGTATTACCCGAAGAAAAAATTAAAGGATATTAAGGCGGTAACCAAAACCTTTTATAAAGATTTTGACGAGGCGGCATATCAAAAGTATTTAAAACTTTTCGGTCTTGACGAAGAAAAAACACCCGAAGAAATGTCCTGCGGTATGAAGGTGAAAGCAAACCTGCTTTTGTGCCTTTCGCACGGCGCCGAAATTCTTATTCTTGACGAGCCGACAAGCGGGCTTGACCCCTTTTCACGCGACGAATTGACCGACCTTTTCATAACACTTAAAGGGGAGGGTGTAACGGTGCTTTTTTCCACCCACATTATATCCGACCTGCAAAAATGCGCCGACAGAATTATACACATAAAAGGCGGAAAAATTATGTGCGAGTGTGAAATAAACGAATTTAAAGACCGTTTCGGCCGACAAAACGAAACACTTGAAGACACACTTTTACGGCTTGAAAAGGAGGGCAAAAATGAATAAATTATTAGGTAAAGAAATCAAACTTTGCGCCTCACCACTCTCTTTCTTTTTTATCCTTTCGGCATTTTTGACCTTTCTTCCCGGTTACCCTGTTTTAATGGGTGCGTTTTTTACCACACTCGGAATTTTTTATTCCTTTCAGACGACAAGGGAGAATAACGATATAACCTATTCCTTTTTACTGCCCCTTTCAAAAGCGGATATTGTTAAGGGCAAATTTTTGTTTTCGGTATTTATTGAACTTTTAAGTTTTGCACTTATGACGGCGGTCACCCTTATTCGTATGATATTTTTAAGCACCGCACCGGTTTACAAAAGCAATGCGCTTATGGGTGCAAATTTTGTATCTCTTGGCTTTTCGCTTTTAATATTTGCGCTTTTTAATCTTATATTTATCGGCGGCTTTTTCAAAACGGCATACTATTTCGGCAAACCGTTTTTAATTTACTGTATCTGTTCTGCCGCCACTGTTTGTCTTGCCGAAACACTTTATCATATTCCGCCATTTAAAATATTAAATTCTTTGGGGTTTCAAAATATGGCGGTGCAGATTATCGCTTTGCTACTTGGGATAATTCTTTTTGTACTGTTGACATTTTTGGGCTTTAAACTGTCTGTAAATCGGTTTTTGAAGGTGGACCTTTAAAATCCCCGTTGGGGATTTTAAGTGATATTTGACCTTGCGGTCAAGTGATATTGCCTTACGGCAGTGATATTCGCCTGACGGCGAGTGAAATATCCGCTTTGCGGATGTTAATGTGCCTACGGCGTAAATAAAATCTCTAACGAGATTTTAAGTGATATTTGACCTTGCGGACAAGTGATATTGTCTTTCGGCAGTGAAATTCGCCTGACGGCGAGTGAAATATCCGCTTTGCGGATGTTTCGGTGTCTGCGACGCTATATAAAGCGGAACGCATACAATGCGTTCCCTACAAATAATAATTGATATGTCGTAGGGTACGGCATAATAAAATCCCGTTCGGGATTTTAAGTGATATTTGACCTTGCGGTCAAGTGATATTGTCTTTCGGCAGTGAAATTCGCCTGACGGCGAGTGAAATATCCGCTTTGCGGATGTTTCGGTGTCTGCGACGCTATATAAAGCGGAACGCATACAATGCGTTCCCTA
>JAZLFY010000059.1:0-10336 GCA_045616025.1 Acutalibacteraceae bacterium
CTTGATAAGGGCAGAGGTCCGGTTGCAACACTTCTTGTTCAGAACGGTACTTTAAATACAGGCGATATTATCGTTGCAGGTACCACCGTTGGCAGAGTTCGTATGATGACCGATGAAAACGGTAAAACCGTTAAAACGGCAGGACCGTCCGTACCGGTTGAAATTACGGGACTTACCGAAACACCTGCGGCAGGTGACGGTTTTGATGCCGTATCGGACGAACGCTTGGCAAGAGAACTTGTTGAACAGCGCAAAGAAAAGATTAAGAACGATATATTCAATGCAAGACAAAAGATTACACTTGATAATTTGTTTGAAAACTTGAGCGAGGGTGATATGAAGGAACTTCCGATTATCGTTAAAGCCGATGTTCAGGGTAGTGTTGAAGCGGTAAGCGACAGTCTTATCAAACTTTCAAACGAAGAAGTTAAGGTTAATGTTATTCACGGCGGCGTCGGTGCAATTAACGAATCGGATGTAATGCTTGCAGGTACGGGCGGCGCAATAATTGTCGGCTTTAATGTAAGACCGGATGCCGTTGCAAAAGAAGCGGCAGAGCGTGACGGTGTTGAAATTCGCACCTACCGTGTAATTTATGATTGCATCGAAGAAATAGAAGCGGCAATGAAAGGTATGCTTGCACCGAAATACAGAGAAAGTATTTTGGGTACCGTTTCGGTCAGAAATACCTACAAAATTTCAAGTGTCGGCACTATTGCCGGTTGTTATGTAACAAACGGTAAGGTTACAAGAAACTGTCAAATTCGTGTTGTTCGTGACGGCATTGTTGTTGCTGAAGACAATATTGCTTCACTTCGCAGATTTAAGGACGATGTAAAAGAAGTCGCACAGGGTTACGAGTGCGGTATAGGTCTTGAAAAATTCGCCGATATTAAAGAGGGCGACGAATTTGAAGCGTTCGTAATGGAGGAGTATAAAGACTGATGGCGGGATATAAAATAAACCGTATTACTTCGGACATTAAATTATGTATGTCGGAACTTTTGCGCGAGGTAAAAGACCCGAGAGTCAGCAAACTTTTAAGCATTGTTAAGGTTGATGTTTCGGGGGATATGTCCTATGCGACGATTTATGTCAGCGCTATTGAGGGAAGCGATAAAACCGAGGAAAGCGTAAAGGCGCTTAACAAAAGCGCCGCAGGTTTTCTGCGCAGAGAACTCGGCAACCGTATGAAACTTCGTAAAGTCCCCGAACTTAAATTTGTTGCGGACAATTCCATTGAAAACAGCGCAAAAATATCCAAAATAATCGACAGTTTCAATAAATAAAGTTAACCCTTTTTTAAGGAGGTTTCGTCTTTGAATTCTAATTCAGAGTGTACGCCCGTTACATTAAAGGGCGCGGCAAAATTCTTAAAACGGAATAACAATTTCATAATTTTAACCCACGCTTCGCCTGACGGCGATACTTTGGGTGCGGCTTATGCGCTTTATTACGGCTTAAAAATGTTAAATAAGCGTGCGGCGGTGTTATGCCCCGATAAAATTCCGCAAAAGTT
Organism: Acutalibacteraceae bacterium; assembly: GCA_045616025.1. GTDB lineage: Bacteria > Bacillota > Clostridia > Oscillospirales > Acutalibacteraceae > UBA737. Next base: position 1,520 of record JAZLFY010000059.1, read on the forward strand.
CGGCTATTTTATAAGCAATACCGATATGGTTGCCGATACGGGCGCAACCGTTATTGCGGTTGATGTTGCCGACCAAAAACTTTTGGGCGATTTAAGGGAAAGATTTGAAAACAAAGTTGAACTTTGCATCGACCACCATATTTCAAACACGAAATATGCAAAAAATCTTTTGCTTGATTGCTATGCTTCGGCAACCTGCGAAATAATTTATATGCTCTTTAAAGCACTTAAATTAAAACTCGACGATACCGTTGCCAAGGCGCTTTACACGGGTATTGCAACCGATACGGGATGTTTTAAATACCAAAATGTTACCTGCCGTACCCACGAAATAGCCGCAGGACTTTACGGCTATAAAATTGATGCATCCGAAATTAACCGCATTATGTTCGACACCAAATCAAAGCACCTTTTAATGCTTGAAAAAATGGTGCTTGATACGGCACAGTATCATTTTTCGGATAAATGCGTAATTCTTTGTGTAACAAGTGAAATGCAGGAAAAAACCGGTTGCAGCGGAAGTGACCTTGAAGGTATTGCCTCAATTTCAAGATGTATTGAGGGTGTAATTTGCGGAATTACCGTAAAGCAGACCAAAGAAGACGAATATAAAATTTCGCTTCGCACCTATGACCCGCTTAATGCTTCCGAAATTTGCAAAAAATTAGGCGGCGGCGGTCATAAGGCGGCGGCAGGTGCAACCCTTAACGGTACGCTTGACGGGGTTAAAGAACAGATACTTTCTGCGGTAAGCGAAAGTATGGAGAAGATAAATGCAGGGACTTATACTGATTAATAAGCCCTCGAGTATTACTTCTTTTGGCGCAGTTGCAAGAATAAGGCGCTTAACCGGCATTAAAAAGGTAGGGCATACGGGAACACTTGACCCAATGGCTACCGGTGTTTTGCCCGTGTTTATCGGGCGTGCAACGGCACTTTGCGATTATCTTTTAACCGCACAAAAAAGTTATACGGCGACGGTGCGTTTAGGTGTTAGCACCGATACGCTTGATATTACGGGTAAGGTATTAAACACAACCCCCGTTGATGTAACAAATACCGATGTTTTAAATGCGCTTAATTGTTTTAAGGGGGAAATTATGCAAATTCCGCCCGCGTTCAGCGCAATTAAGCAAAACGGTGTGCGTGCTTACGAAATGGCACGAAAAGGGAAGGAAGTCGAAATTCCGCCTCGAAAGATTACTGTTTTTGAAATAGAGCAAACCGCACCGCTAAATAATGACGAATTTAAGTTTTTCTGCACCGTTTCAAAGGGAACATATATCAGAAGTCTTGTTCGTGACATCGGTCAAAAACTCGGTTGCGGTGCAACACTTAAAGAATTAGAGCGAACATCTACCGCAGGGTTTAACATTAAAGACACCGTAAATCTTGATGATTTAACCCTCGAAAATATCAGCGAATACATACTGCCGGCGGATAAGGCAATACCGCATATTGACAGTGTGCATATCACCGAAAAGCAGAAACACCGTTTCTGCTGTGGCGGTCAGTTGTCGCTCGATAGAATAAAAGTAAAAGATATAACGGATAACAAAATCTATAAGGTTTATTATTCTGACGAGTTTTTGGGACTTGGGTACATTGACCAAAAGAACGGTCAACTTGCAATTAAATGTGTATTAAGTGAGGGATAGGATGAAAACGGCAATAGCGCTCGGAACTTTTGACGGACTGCACAAAGGTCATCTTGCGGTCATAAAACCTACACTTGAATATTCAAGCCGTGTCGTTACATTTGAATTTCCGCCCAAATTTGCAGACGGACGGGATAATCTTTTAATGACTCCAAACGACAAAATATCCGCACTTGAAAAAATCGGTGTAAAGGATATTGAAACCTTAAAATTCCACGAAATAAAGGATATTGAAGCCGAAGATTTTTTAACACTTTTAAATCAAAAATATTCTCCCGCACTTATCAGTTGCGGCGAAAACTACCGCTTTGGTAAGGGCGCAAAAGGGAATAAAAATATTCTTAAAGAGTTTTGCGAAAAGCACAGTATAATCTTTAACTGTGCCACACTTCAAACCGACGGCGGCGAGGTTATTTGCTCGACCGCTATCAGAAAACTTATCGAAAACGGCGAAATACATAAGGCAAACAAATTACTGTTTAGCCCATTTTCCTTTAAAACCGCCGTTAATCACGGTGACGGCAGGGGACATACACTCGGTTTCCCCACCGCCAATCAGGACTATCCCGACTGCCTTATAAGACCGCTTTTCGGTGTTTACGAAACACGGGCGACTGTTGACGGCAGGGAATATAAAGCAATAACCAACATCGGAATAAGACCTACCTTTAAAACCGATAGCATAACCTGCGAAACCTATTTACTCGGGTTTAAAGATAATGTTTATAATAAAGAAATGAAACTTGAATTTTTGCGCTTTTTAAGAAAAGAAAAAAAGTTTGAGAACACTAATGCTCTTAAACTTCAAATAGAAAAAGATATACGGGAGGTACTTTTATGAAAAGAACAGTATGTTTACTTATGGCGGTACTTTTAACCTGCTTATCCTTTGCCGCCTGCTCTCCATTTGACCCCAATTACGGAACATCGGGGGATGAGAAGGAAAATATTTACAAGGATGTAAAAATTCCTGAAATCAAGTCGGACGACGAAAAAATGCCGACCTATTTTGACATCAGTCTTTTTGACGAAGAAAACTATTCACAAATTTACTTAGGCAAAAAGTTCGAGCATAATGTTACCTATTCGGGCAAAAAAATTGAAATGCCGTCTTCGCTTGACGATATGAGGGAATCAGGCTTTGAACTTATCGGCGACAGTGAATACAAGGAAGATTCACAAATTTTTGCCGGCAAATCGCAAAAGGCAAGTTTTGTCGATAAATACGGTAAACAGATAATTGCCGTATTCTATAACCCGTCAAAATCTTCTGTTGCGCTTAAAAAGTGCGATATTGTAAAATTCATAATTCCCGAAAATGTATATCTTAATTCCGAATCTGTTTACGGTCAGTTCTTCGTAAACGGTGTCAGCAACGAATCGGCAATTACCGATGTTATTGAATATTTGGGCGCACCGTCACATTTCTATGCCGTAGATGAAACCCATTATTATCTTGACTATTTTATAAATGCAAAGGATAAACGAAGCGGCATTACCGTTTATGTTGATATTCAAAACGATAATGTAACCGCAATAGAATTTTCACTTTATGATTAAAAAGCAAGGAGAACAAAATGGGAATTTGTTTTAGTTCGGCAGATATAATGTTGCCGGTTTGCGATATGGAAAAATGGGCGGTAATCGCCTGCGACCAATACACATCCGAGCCGGAATACTGGCAAAATGTAAAAGAAACCGTGGGGGAAAATCCTTCGGCGCTTAATCTTGTTTTGCCCGAGGTTTATTTGTCGGACGATAACCAAGAAAAGATAGATAACATAAATAATAATATGTTGTCTTACGAAAAAAGCGGACTTTTTAAAACCTATAAAGATGCAATGGTTTTTGTTCGCCGCACACAGTCAGACGGTAAACAACGGCTTGGAATAATCGGTAAAATAGATTTAGACGAATACGATTATCTTGAGAATTCAACCGCACAGGTGCGTGCCACCGAAAAAACGGTTATTTCAAGAATACCGCCACGGGTTGAAATAAGAAAGGGCGCTTCACTTGAACTGCCCCATGTTATGTTGCTTATTGATGACAGTGAATTTTCGGTAATTGAAGAAGCGGCAAAACATCAGGAAAAATTCCAAAATCTTTATGATTTTGATTTGATGTGCGGCGGCGGTCACATAAAGGGCGACCTTATGGATAAAGACACGCAAAACAAGATTTTATCGGCGCTCGAAAAACTCTATACCAAAAACGGCGGTTTTCTGTTCAGTGTGGGCGACGGTAATCACTCTCTTGCCGCGGCAAAGGAGTGTTATAATCAAAACAAGACCGAAAAATCCCGTTATGCGCTTGTCGAAATTGTCAATATACACAGTCCTGCTCTTGAATTTGAGCCGATTTACCGCACGGTAAAAACCGAAAACGGTGATAAGATTATTTCCGATTTCGTATCTTTCTGCGGCGGTGAATATAAAGGCGCCGATGCGCAAAAATTCACCTGCATTTATAAGGCGCAAGAAACCGAAATAAGTGTAAAACCGAAGTTCAAACTACCCGTAGGAACTCTGCAAAGTTTTCTTGACGGATATGCAGAGCCGCTTGATATTGACTATATCCATAATATATCTTCGATTAAAAAACTGTGTAGAGAGGACGGTACGCTCGGTTTTTTGTTTGAGGGTATGAAAAAGCAGGAACTGTTTTCGTCTGTTGCGGCGGACGGCTCGCTTCCCCGAAAAACCTTTTCAATGGGGCACGCAGACGATAAACGGTTTTATCTTGAATGTCGTAAAATCAAGTAAAAATGAAACCCTGTAAAATAATAAAGAAGGCTTTATGCCTTCTTTTATGGTTACCTTTATTTGTCGAATTTTGTCAGATTAGCGTATCTGCGACAAATGAAGTATATACTTATGAAAAAAGACTTTATAAAAACGCTCCGTATATTGTATCCGATGTTGATTTAAACAGTAAGATTGATATAAATGATGTTGCATGGATAAATATGTATATTGTCAGCAATTTAAAATTACCGAAAATAAATTATAAGGTGGCGGCAGAAACCACCGAGCCGTTTGACATTGTTGACAATACCGATATGGAGTGTCTTATAGAAGTGCTGCTTAATAAAGAATAAAATCCCTTTCGGGATTTTAAGTGCTGTTTGACCTAACGGTCAAGTGATATAGCCTAACGGCAGTGATGTATCCGCTTTGCGGATGTTTCGGTGTCCTGCGGACGGCAGCTAATATCTAACATCTAAACGGGAGTGCATTGCGCTCCCGTTATTATGTTGATGCAATTAAATATTCATATTTTGAAAGTGTGCCGGCTTTTCCGAAAAAGTGCTTAAAACTAATATTTTCGGGCAGGGTGATTTGTTTGTCGTCACCCGTATTAACGGCAACAAATGTAATGCGGCTTTCGTCTTTCCTTTCAAAGCAAAACAGACCGTCACTTGTATTTATCGGCACAAAATCACCGAATTTTAGGGCAGATGATATTCGCCTTATTTTGCCGAGTTCCTTATAAAATTTAATCAGTTCGGTGTCTTCACGCCCCCACGGATAAGTTTTTCGGCAGAACGGGTCGCCGCCGCCGGTCAGTCCTGCCTCGTCACCGTAGAAAAGGGAGGGAATACCGGGCAGTGTGTACTGTAAAACCGCCGCCGCTTTAAGCCGTGTTTTTGCAAACTGTAATTCTTCTTCACTTAAAGTCATTTTTGCCTGATTTTCACGGTCACCGTAATTATCGTCATTTCGGGAAAGTGCGGTCAGTACACGCACCGTGTCGTGAGTGCCGATGTGGTTCATTAAAAGGTTAAGCGACTGCTTCGGGTAGTTTTCGCATATACTTTCAACCGTTTCACAAAGCGCTTGCCCGTCACCGTTTCGGATAAATGAAATAATGCCGTTTGCAAAGGGGTAGTTCATAACGCTGTCAAGTTGTTTGCCAAGCAAAAACTTTCTTCTGCTACCGTAACTTATTTTGTTGCTTGCATCCTCCCAAACCTCGCCCAAAATAAAGGCATCACTTTTGTTTTCTTTAACACTTTTACGCAGTTCTTCTAAAAACAAATCGGGCAACTCGTCTGCAACATCAAGCCGAAAACCGTCTGCACCTAAATTAAGCCAGTGGTTTAGTACACCGTCTTTTTTGCATATAAAGTCTAAATAATCACGGTTTGTTTCATCGGTTTCGGGCAGGGTTTTAATTCCCCACCAAGCCGAATATTCATTTTTGCTTTCACCGAATTTATACCAGTTTCTGTATGGCGAATTATCACTTTGATATGCGCCCAAACTTTCGTATCTGCCGTATTTGTTAAAGTAAATACTGTCGTCGCCCGTGTGTGAGAAAACGCCGTCAAGGATAATCTTTATACCGCATTTTTCAGCACTTTTGCAAAGATTTTTAAAATCTTCTTCTGTGCCTAATATACTGTCAATTTTTAAATAATCTGCCGTGTTGTAGCGGTGGTTTGAGTGCGCCTCAAAAACAGGGTTTAAATAAATCACCGTAACACCCAAATCTTTAAGGTAGTCAAGTTTGCTTTCAATTCCTTTAAGGTCGCCGCCGAAATAATCGTTGCCGAGTGTATTCTTTTCGCCCGTTTGTCGGTGTTCGGGTGTCTTGTACCAATCGTCAACTAAATAGCGGTCATTCGGCACATTTTGTTTTTTCTGTCCCGAAGCACAAAAACGGTCGGGGAATATATGATAAATTATTCCGCCTGCAAGTTCTGTGGGTGTTTTAAAGTCGTTATCGTAAACCGTTTGTTGCCAACACTCTCCCGCCTCTTTTGAAAACACACCGTTTGCGTGTTCTGTCTTTTTTACAAAAAAGTCGCCGAAATCACTTGTATAACGAAAATCGTACCAATAAAGTCCGGTATTAAGGGTGATTTCGGTTTCAAATATGCGGTAGTCGGATATTTGACCGTTTTCCTGCATTTCTATTTCGGATGGATATTCAGCATTATCGGGGCGAAGCCGCAAATAGGCATTATGTACGCGTGCGTCATTATGCAGTAAAAGCCGTAACGTCAGGGGTTGCCCAGACGCCACGGCTCCTAATATATTCTTATAAACTGTGCTTCTTGAATTAAAAGGATAATAATTCATTATTCAACCGGCTTTGCTTTCCAAATATTTTCCGCATAGTCTTTAATTGAACGGTCTGCCGCAAATATTCCCGAATTTGCAATGTTAATAAGCGACATCTTGTTCCAAAGTGTTTTATCGTTATAAAGATTTGTTGCCTTTTCCTGCGCTTTGCAGTAATCGGCATAATCGGCAAGTGCCATATAGCGGTCAACAGAACAAAGGGTGGAATAGATGTTTGCAAAATTTTGTCCGTCAATACCTTTGCCGATAAAGTCAAGCGCGCGCTTTAAGTTTTGGTTGTTGCGGTAGTACGGTTCGGGTGAATATCCGTGCTTTTGAATATCCAAAACCTCGGGTGTGCGCATACCGAAAATGATAATATTATCGTCACCGACCGCCTCGTGAATTTCAACATTTGCGCCGTCCTCGGTACCAAGTGTAATTGCACCGTTAAGCATAAATTTCATATTGCTTGTGCCACTCGCTTCGGTAGATGCAAGTGAAATCTGTTCGCTTATTTCCGCCGCAGGAATCATAAGTTCCGCAAGGGTTACACGGTAATCTTCAAGGAAGATAACACGCATTTTGTCCTTTAATGCAGGGTCGGAATTTATAACAAGGGATAGTTTATAAATCATTTGAATTATCTCTTTTGCGAAAAGATAACCGCTTGCCGCCTTTGCGCCGAAAATATAGGTCTTTGGTGTAAAGGGTGCATTCGGGTTTTCTTTTAAGAAAAGATAATCTGTAATAATGTGCAGTGCATTAAGGTGTTGGCGCTTGTATTCGTGCAGGCGTTTTACCTGCATATCAACTATTGATTCGGGGTTAAACGAAATTCCGCAGTTTTCGTTAATATAGTTTGAAAGGCGGACTTTGTTGCTCTGTTTAATCTCGGCAAGACGGTTTAAAACGGTCTTGTCGTCTGCGAATTTTTCGAGTTCTTTAAGTTTTTCGGCGTTCATTATAAAGCCGTCGCCGATAAGTTCACACAAAAAGTCAGACAGTTCGGGGTTTGCCTGACAAAGCCAACGGCGGTGTGCAATGCCGTTTGTAACATTTGTAAACTTTTCGGGTGTCATACGGTAATAATCGTTAAACAGTTCGTCTTTAATGATGTTGCTGTGCAGACGGGAAACACCGTTTACGGTGTGACTTGCCGCAACACAGAGATTTGCCATACGGACAACACCGTTTTGAATAATCGCCGTGCGCTCGGAAAGTGCATAATCGCCCGTTGTGTAAACAACATGTTCACGGTATCTGCGGTCAATTTCGGTAACAATCTGGAAAATACGGGGCAGACGGGTTTTGAACAGTTCAACCGGCCAGCATTCAAGCGCTTCCGCCATAATGGTATGGTTTGTGTATGCAACCGTTTTGGTTACAAGTTCCCATGCCTTATCCCACGAATATCCGCACTCGTCAAGTAAAAGGCGCATAAGTTCGGGAATTGCAAGGGTGGGGTGGGTATCGTTAATATGAATTGCAATTTTTTCGGGCAGATTATCAAGCGTTTTGTATTTGCGCATGTGACGGTTTAAAATGTCCTGCACCGATGCGGATACAAGAAAATACTGCTGACGAAGTCGCAAAGATTTACCCTCGGTATGATTATCTTCGGGGTAAAGAATTTTTGAAATTGCTTCAATGTTTGCGCGTTGTTCAAGCGCTCTGACATAGTCGCCCTGATTAAATGCCGACATATCAAAGTCCTGGCATTCGGCACTCCAAAGCCGCAAAGTGTTTACGGTTTTACCGTTCTTGCCTGCAACCTTTAAATCAAAGGGTACGGCATGAACATTGGTATAACCTTTGTGTTCAACATGATGGTAGGAATTATCCCACCACTCGTCAATATATCCGTCAAAGTGAACATCAACGGCAGAGGAGGGGCGTTCTTCAAGCCAAACTTCACCGCCCGGCAGCCAAAAGTCGGGCATTTCGGTCTGCCAACCGTCAACAAGTTTCTGACGGAAAATGCCGAGTTCGTATTTAATGCAATAACCCATAGCATTGTAACCGCCGGTTGAAAGACCGTCCAAAAAACAGGCGGCAAGACGGCCGAGTCCGCCGTTGCCGAGTCCCGC
>JAZLFY010000060.1:0-1303 GCA_045616025.1 Acutalibacteraceae bacterium
CTGGCCTTTAACATATTGATAATGTTTTCACTTCCGCAAACAACCGAAACACCGTCACCGGGAAGCGAGATTTTAGAGGTTGAGGCAAATATAATCGGCAAATCGGGGTTGCCCGCCTTTACACATTCGTCATAGATGTTAAGAAGTTGGTCGCCCTCGTCATAAAGGTCGTGTACAACATAGGCGTTATCCCAAAAGATGTGGAAATCTTTTGCCGCAGGTTTAAGGGCGGCAAAACGGCGGACGGTTTCGTCAGAGTAGGTTGTACCCTCGGGGTTTGAATATTTCGGTACGCACCAAATACCCTTAACGCTTTCGTCTTTAACAAGTTCTTCAACCTTGTCCATATCGGGGCCGGTTTCGTCCATTTCAATCGGGATAAGTTCAAACCCGAAATATTCGGTAAGCGCAAAATGGCGGTCATAACCCGGTACCGGACATAAGAATTTACGGTTTTCGCACTTAAAGTACGGCTCACCCAAAAGTCCGTGTGTCATACCCTGCGCCACAACATCAAACATAAGGTTTAAAGAGGAGTTTCCGCCTGCCAAAACCTGTTCGGGTTTAAGCCCCAGAATATCGGCAAAAAGTTCTCTTATTTCAATAATACCCTCAATTCCGCCGTAGTTGCGGCAGTCAATACCCTCACGGTTTTTGTAACCGCTTTCACCGGTAACATTGGTAAGTATTTCTTCACTTAAATCGGTGTTGTCAAAACCCGGCTTTCCGCGTGACATATTAAGGTTTAAGCCGAGCGAACATAAGCGGTCATATTCCGCTTTAACAAGGTTATATTCGTTTTCAAGTTCCTGTTTACTTAATTTTTTGTAATCTGCCATAAGGTTAACCTCCGTTAAATTGTTGCATATTAATAATAATACACAAAAAATAAAAAATCAATGATAAAAAAGATAATAGCAATTATAGATTAAAAAACTTGACAAAATAATGTTCGGGTGATAAAATCAAATCATAAATCAAACCTATGAGTAAGAAGAGTAACCGAAAATCTTGTGTTTAAAGAGAGTTGCCGGCGGTGAAATGGCAATAACATAAATTTCGGCGAATGGGCTTACGAGGGCGAACGAAAGGTGAAAACCGAGTAGCAATCGACGAGTTGTACCCGTTACAGTACATAACCCGTTATTATGCGGGCAAGAGCGGTCATTTTTAAATGACAATTTGGGTGGCACCGCAGGATTTTTCAAGTCTTGTCCCTTTTTCGGGATAGGACTTTTATTTTTTTATTCAGGTGATTTTTATGTTTATTTTAAAGAAACGATGGCGAAACTGAATTTTGACA
>JAZLFY010000061.1:0-3272 GCA_045616025.1 Acutalibacteraceae bacterium
TATCGGATATAAAACCAAAACACTCACCTTTTGCGGTAAACTGTCTGTTATCGGGAAAAATGCAGGCAATAACAGAAACATAATGTGCATTTCTTTTATCCTTCGGAACATCTTTTAAGACATTTAAAAGTTTAGCGTTATTTGCATCATCGCTTTGATTTTCAGTTCCCGAAAATCTTGCAGACATTATACCGGGTGCGCCACCGAGCGCGTCAACACAAAGTCCCGAATCGTCAGCAACGGTGGGAAGTCCCGTAAATGCAAGTCCGGCTTTTGCTTTAAGCATTGCATTTTCTTCAAAGGTTGTTCCGGTTTCTTCCACATCGGGATAATCTTCTTTAAAATCGTTTTCGGATAAAACTTCAAAACCCATCGGCTCAAGTATTCTTTTAAGTTCAGCAAGTTTGTGTGCATTTTTTGTTGCCGCAAAAATTTCCATACTATTCAACCTCAAAAATTCCGTCTGCAAATTCACGGGCATTAAAGGGCAACAAATCGTCAATACCCTCACCCACGCCGATATATTTAACCGGAATATTAAGTTCATTATGAATTGATATAACAATTCCGCCCTTTGCCGTTCCGTCAAGTTTTGTAAGAACTATACCGGTAATTGGTGCAACATTTTTAAATTCACGCGCCTGGTTAACGGCATTTTGACCGGTTGCAGCATCAAGCACAAGTAATGTTTCAATTGACGAATCAGGTAATTCCCGTGAAATAACACGGTAGATTTTAGCAAGTTCGTCCATTAAATTCTTTTTATTATGCAGTCTGCCTGCGGTATCACAAATTATAACATCTGCACCTTTTGCTTTTGCCGATGCGATTGTATCAAATACAACCGATGCAGGGTCAGAGCCCTCAACACTTTTAACCATATTCACACCGGCACGGTCTGCCCAAATACCCAACTGGTCAATGGCGGCGGCACGGAAAGTATCTGCCGCGCCCAAAACAACCGATTTTCCGTTGCTTTTAAGCATAAGCGAAATTTTACCGATTGATGTTGTCTTACCGACACCGTTAACACCGATAACAAGTACAACAGAGGGCTTTGTATCAAGTTTTAATCCCTCTTCCTCACCGAGCATTGAAACAATAATATCGCGCATTAAAGTTTTAATTTCGGACGGATCTTTTGTTCCGGTTTCTTTAACCTTTTGGCGTAGTTGTTCGCAAATATCGGTAGAGGTTTTAATGCCGATATCGGACATTATAAGTATTTCTTCAAGTTCTTCAAAAAGTTCGTCATCAATTTTGGTGAAACTGTTAAGAACATCGGTAATACCGCTTGATATTGAGTTTTTTGTTTTAATCAGTCCGTTTTTAATTTTGCTGAAAAGACCCAAAATTTATGCACCCTCGTTTTCAAGTAATTTCTTTTCAAGTTCGTTTACATTAAGTTCAAGAAGTTTTGTAACACCTTTTTCCTGCATTGTTACACCGTAAAGCATATCTGCGGCTTCCATTGTACCGCGTCTGTGTGTTACACATATAAACTGTGTATTACAGTTGGTTTTCTTCATATAATCTGCAAAACGGTCAACATTGATATCGTCAAGTGCTGTATCAACCTCGTCAAGAAAACAGAAAGGCGGAGCACTTACTTGCATAATTGAGAAATATATTGATAAAGCACAAAGTGCTTTCTCGCCGCCCGAAAGTCCGTCAAGACTCGGAACATTTTTACCGGGAAGCCGCGCTTCAATATCAATACCGCTTTCAAGAACATTGTCGGGGTCGGTAAGCCGCAAACTTGCATTACCACCGCCGAAAAGTTCACGGAAAGTCTTTGTAAAGTTTTCGTTAATCTTATTAAAGCCGATAACAAAAAGTTCCTGCATTTGTGCGGTCAATTCATTAATAAGTTTATGAAGTTCAAGACGGGATTTCTCAACATCGGCAATTTGTTCCGACATAAAGTCATAGCGTTCTTTTACCTCTTTATATTCTTCAATAGCAGAAACATTTACTACACCCAAAGAACGAATTTTTGATTTAACTTCCGACAGTTCTTTCTTGGCATCTGTTGCTTTTTCAATTTTAATTCCGATGCTTTCTGCTTCGGATACGGTTAAAGAATACTCGTCGTAAAGTTGTTTGATTACATCGTCGTATTCTTTAAGCATAACTTCTTTTCTTTCGGTCAACCTTGCAAGTTCGCCGCCGATTTTTTCGCGTTCAAGAGTTCTTTCTCTTTCGCTTTGCCGTAAAACAACACCGGCCTTTTCGGTTTCGTTTCGTTTTTCTTGCAGTTCGGTTATAACCTTTTCGATTTCTGCAACAGAAATCTTGTTGTTTTCGATGCTTTCTTTATGCTTTTCAATTTCGTTCTTAAGTTGTTCTATTTTATAATTTGTAGCGGATGTTTCATTATCAATTTCAATGCTTCTGTTTGCGCGCTGTGAAATTGATTTTTGAAGCATAAGTAAAGATGATTTTAAATTTTCTGTATCTTTTTGATTGTTGACAATAGAAAGTTTTAAATCGGTAATTTTATCGCTTAAAACATTGCGGTTATCAAAAAGCGCATCTCTGCCTCCCGACATTTTATCAATTTCCGCCTGAATAGATTTTGCCTTTTCTTCAAATTCTTCGATTTGTTTTGCGGCATCGTTTGAAACCGATTTAAGACTACTTATTTTGTTTACACCGTTTTCTTTTTCTTCGTTTAATGAAGACAGTGTGTTTTTAATACCGTTTATCAAATCTTCAAGCCGTTTAAGTTCGGATAATGTTCTGATTTTATCCTCTTCTGCCGTTTTAAGTTCTGCTTTTGCCGCATCAATATCAGCATTAACGGTATTTAACGAATTTATTGCGGTTTGCAGTTCTTCATTTAGTTTCTTTTCTTTTTCTTCAAGTTCGGTAACAGTAGTTTTAAGTTTTTTAATATCTGCCGCCCTGCTTAAAATTCCGGCATGTTTTACAAGACTGCCGCCCGTAAGTGAGCCGCCGGGATTTACAACCTGACCGTCAAGTGAAACAACTTTTACACGGTAGTTATACTGTTTTGCAATGGAAACAGCGGCATCAATATCTTCGGCAATAACCGCACCACCCAAAAGATAGCGAATAATTTCGTCATATTTTTTGTCGTATTTTATCAAATCTGATGCAATACCGATAAAACCGAACTGACTTGAAAATCCGGTTTCTTTAAACTCTCTTGCCTTTACCGAAGAAACGGGCATAAATGTTGCTCTGCCAATATTATTTGTTTTTAAATAATTAATTGCACGTTTTGCATCACTTTCGGTTTCAACAAC
>JAZLFY010000062.1:0-7645 GCA_045616025.1 Acutalibacteraceae bacterium
GCTCGTTACAGAATCGGTAAACCATGCGTATGTGGTGCCTAAAAGCATCGCAACACACATAGCCAACGACAAAGCGCTGAGGATAAGAGCTTTTTTTGTGCTTTTCATTTTAAGTTTTCTCCTTTCTAGAAATTTTTTACCGTTTTTTCGGTAATCAAAGAACACAAATTCCTTTATGTCCTTTGATTACAGCCCGAATATTTCGGGCAGGAATTCAAAATCTCAAAAACGGAAAGATAAAGGAAAGCCAAAGGCGGCGTTTCTCCCGCTTCCAGTACTCTCGCTCTTTACCTTCCGCTCTATCTATTTCAGAGTTGATAAATTTCAAATCCTCGGAGAAATTTTGAATATCAAATGAGATTTTGAGCAACAAAGCAACGGCAACGATGGAAACAAGCAGAATTATTAACGGTATTTTTTCATACATAATATCTGATTCCAACAGCACACTCCCCCTTTGTTACCGAAGTTGTCACGCCTTTCGGCATTTGGGTTGCCGTTTATGGGCTGTATGCTTCGATGAAATTGCTTGAATTAATCCGTAAATAAAGTTATTTATTACTCTTTGTTGTTTTTCATTTCTGTTTATTTATATTTTTTGCGTTCCTTTTTGCCGACAATTGTCAGTCCCAATGCGAAGAAGATAGTTACCGCAACCAATGCACATACGGCACATCCTACGGCAAGACCTAATATGAACATCCCCATTATTCTTCCTCCTTCGGAGGTTGCGCTTCTGTGTCGGCGGTGTTTTCGTGGGTGGACGGTACGGTTTCGGGAACCGGGGTCTCTGCTACCGGAGTTTCTGCCGCCGGAACTGCTGCCGGGGCTTCGCCGCCTGCCGCCATTTGTGCTTTAAGCCGCATTAACTCAGCCATCATTTCTTCGGACTGCTTTCTTTCGGCTTCTAACTTGTTGCGTTCTTCTTCCATTGCATGCATCTGTTCTTTGCGGTAACGGCGGAAGAGTTTAACGGTGTTAAGTCCCTGTATGCCGATTAGCAGTAAGAAAGGAATAAGGATGCAGACAATATAACCCGGTGTGGTTTTAAGGAAATTGAAAAATGTTCCGACCTTCGGCAAATGGAACAAATATTTGCCGTTGATGTACGGATATGTAACAACCATTTCATCGTCGGTGTTTGTGGTAGTACCGTAGGTGATAAATCCGGCATCGCCGTTGGCATCTACCGATTTAGTGCGGATTTTATGGGTTACGGTTTCGCCGAAGTTGTCGGGATTTTGTGAAGAGTAGGCGATAATGTCGCCTTCTTTAAGGGTGGTGGGATCAACACTTTTAACAACAACAATGTCGCCGGCTGCAAAGTCGGTCGCCTTCATTGAGTCCGACAGAACAATAAACATTTTAAGTCCGAAAAGACTTCTGTCGTTACGGTTGAAGGTCGTAACCGATATGATTGTGAAAATCATAACCGCAACGGCGATAACCGCCACGACTATCGTGAAGACCTTTTTTATAATTCCAAATGTTTTTTTCATAGGTTTGCTCCTTACTGTTTTTTATCGATAATTTGGGATTTTTTGTTCAAACTATTAATGCGTGCTTTCCTCATAACTATCAGCAAAATCGACATCTTGTTCGCAGAGTTTTATACTCTGCAAAAAAACCGCTTAACTTTACACTGTTAAGCGGTTTTTTCTTGTTTGACCACATTATTTGACGGCATATTTTACAAACCTACTGCTTCCAACTTGTCCATATTTGAACGTTTAAGTTCAAAGGAGGAATGAACATATCGCGCAAGCGTTATGGTTACATTTGAGTGCCCAAGAATTTCGGAAAGTGATTTTATTTCAAACCCAACCTCAACACAGCGGGTTGCAAAGGTGTGTCTTAGGGTATGAAAATGAACACCCTCCAAATTGCAGGCGGCGGTATATTTTCCGAGTCGGTACTGTAGGGTTCTCGGTTCTAAATATCTGTTCGGACTGCCGGTTAAAATGTATGCACTTTTATCATTTAAAACCATAGTTTTGCAAAGACGGTATGCCGTGTTGTTAAGCGGTATCATACGAATTGAAGCGTCACTTTTTGCATTTCCGATAACGATATGGGTTTTTTCGTCATCCGTTCCGTCAAAAATTTTCAGTCTTTGCATAGTTTCTTTTACTGTAATTATCCTGTTTTCCATTGAAATATCTTCCCACCTTAAAGCGCATATTTCACCTATGCGCAGTCCGGTAAGTAGCGCCAACAAAATGCCGAATTTCACCTCGTCGGTATCAGACAGCAAAAACTCGACAAACCGCTTCTGCTCCTCGATTGACAGCACTCTGATTTCGTTTTGTTTTTCTTTCGGGTAGACAATTTCAATGTTTTCCGATATTTCATTTGACACCTTTTTAATGTGCTTGATTACAGAGTATAAAACCGTAAGAATATCCTTAACCGTTTTGGGTGACAAAGGTTCGGTGCAGGTTAACAGTTCATAACTGAATTCTTCAATAACAACCGTACTTAAGTTTTTCGGCATATCCCTGCCGAATTTCGGCTTTATATGATTGTTGATTATTGTGTGGTATTTCACATAGGTTGATTCTTTTACCCTGCTGCGTTTCAGTTTCAACCACTCGTCACAAAAATCACCCACTGTTTTGTTAAAAACAGATATTTGCTTTGGCGGGTCGGCTTTTAATTTTATCAGTTTTTCTTTGGTTTCTTTGTATGTTTTTCCGTAAACATACCCGAATTTTGCTTTGCCTGACAGGTTGTATTCTTTGATGTACCTGCCCTCAAAGCGATTGTCCTTTCTTTTGTAAATGTTTTCACCGTGTCTTGCCATTTTAATTTCTCCTTAAATTTTTATTTGACGGCTGATTTGACGGACAAACAGCCGATAAGACGAAAAAAACAATAAATTCAGAAAAAAACGATAATTTTTTTCTGTTGAAAATGCAAAAAAACAGTTGATTTTTTTTGTTTAATGTGATACAATACTATCCTAATCAAGGGGACACTATGCTCTTTTGGGGCATTCGCAGAGTATAAAACTCTGCGAAAAATTTTGAATAAATCTACAAGCCCGCTTTTGTAAAAGCGGGCTTAATTTTATGATTGATTAATAATGTTTAATTTGTTTTACTTTGCATAATTAATTGAATATGACGTGACGTCACTTGATTTTGTCAGATGATTTTTGGGCTATCAAGCAAATCTGAATGTATTGTTTAAGCGGTATTTAAAAGAATACATTATATCATATTTTAGCTATTATATGACAAAGCAATTATACTTTCGGGTGTTTGCCCGATTTTATAATTTTTTCAAAAACTCTTTTGTGAACTTTTCTTTTTCCTTAAAGTCCATTGCATCTATATAAAAATTTTCGATTTCGTCGTGAACGGCTTTTGCGCTTTTAAGGGTTGCCGATGCCGTTCTTAACAGTTCTCTTGCAATCTTTCTTGAAAAGGTGGTGCGGTTACGCGCCGCTTTTTTTTGCGCATGCGCCGAAAACCGCCTTTCGTGGGTACGGCGGACGGGGGCATCATATTTTATAAAATCGTTTTCCGTCAAAAACGCAAGCGACAGTTCGGGAATTAAAAGTCCGTCTGTTACGGTGCCGGGTAGCAGGGGATTTTTAACCGTTACGGTTTTATAACCCCTTATAAGCGCCGCCGCCGTAAGGGAACGGAATATCGCCGTTGAAGCGGCACCGAAGCGGTCTTCAATAATAACCGTATTTTTAAAATTTTCGGTAACGGTTTTCGGGAAAGACACTATCCCTTTCGGTGTAATTCCGCACAAAAAACACTCTTTTCTTGCCGCCGCTTTGCCTTTTCTTTTGAAATATTTTTTAATAAGCAGTCGGGCGTATCTGTCCGCCGCCTTAAAATCGGTGAAAAGCGATGCGATTTTATAATTGTCTTTATAAAGTTTTGCGGCGGCGCAGATGTACCGCGAAGCAGTTTTATGTAAACCTTTATTTTCTTTATTGAGTTCCAAAATTTTGTCGGCATTTCGGCGCAGAATTTCACCGTTCCAAAACGCACCCAAATTGATTATTTCCTCACAAATTCCCGGCGCTTCGGGCTCAAGTATGTGGGGCGCGGTGCCGTCAAAAATACAAAGTTTTATGTTAATTGCAATTATTCCGTCAAGACTGTCGGGGTCGCTTGTGCAGGGGCAGTAGATTATCCTTTCTCCCATTTTTTCAAGTCTTTCTGCAACTTGCTTCATAAAGGAAGATTTGCCCGTACCGGGACCGCCTTTTATTATATATGTATGCCAGCCGTCCGATTTATCGTAAGAACCGTTAAAAAGGGATATAAACCCCTCGCCCGAATTAGCCGTTAAAAACACCGTTTTGCCGTTATTCATAAAACCCGCCCTTTTTTGAAAAAATTAAAAATTGCTAATACCATTGTATTCTTTAATATATTTTTTGACACAAAAGGGAAAATGTGTTATACTCCTTTTACAAGTTGACCGTGCGGTCGCGCACGCATGTGTGAGGAAAGTCCGAGCCCCGCAGGGCAGAATAGCAGCTAACGGCTGCCGAGGGTGACCTTAGGGATAGTGCAACAGAGATATACCGCCGTATTTTACGGTAAGGGTGGAAAGGCGAGGTAAGAGCTCACCGACCGTCCGGAGACGGAACGGTCCTGTAAACCCTATTCGGAGCAACGCTGACTGTGACTGTACGCTTGCCCGGCGTGTCACGAAAAGCGGCTGTAAGTTCACGGGCGACCGTGAACGCAGATAGATGACCGTACAAGACAGAACTCGGCTTACAGGTCAACTTGTGTTTTTATGTATTAATATAATGAAAAATTGCTGTAACGATTTGAATAATTGCTTAAAGTTAATATTTTTTTGACAGATATTTTTACTTATGTTATACTGAAAATGCCCAAAAAATTTCTTTATAAAGGAGAAAAAATTATGTCACGTTATATTCCGCATCCGGCGTATCCGGATATGATGCCTGTTGATATTTCTTTCGTTTTTGAGGACGAAAAACCGGCAGGTAAACACGGCTTTTTAAAGGCCGACGGCGATGATTTCCGTTTTGAAGACGGTACCCTCGGTCGTTTCTGGGGCGTAAACTTTAACGGTGGTGCTTGCTTCCCCGAACACGATTATGCACCCCTTGTTGCAAGACGCCTTGCGCAGGCAGGTTGTAACATTGTTCGTTTCCATCAGTTAGATGCCGAATGGGACACTCCTAATATTTTCAGTTACAGAAAAGGCAAACGCGTAAAATCCACCTGTGATTTTGACGAAAAGTCGATGGACTGCCTTGACTACCTTATATATTGCCTCAAAGAAGAGGGTATTTATTGTTATCTTGATATGCAAACCTACCGTCATTTCAAAGAGGAAGACGGTGTTACGGAATATGAATATTTGCCCGATAACGGCAGACCGTGGAGTATGGTTGACCCGTATCTTATTAAACTTCAAAAAGACCTTGTTACTAAAATTTGGAACCACTATAATCCTTATACCAAGTTGGCTTATAAGGATGACCCGGTTTTCGTTATGAGCGAAATTATCAACGAATGTGATTTGTTTGTTGACTCTCAGGGTAAAAAGGCGGACTATGTTCACGCCGTTTACTATGAAAACCAGTTCAGACAGTTCTTTAAAGAATGGCTTGAAGAAAACGGCAAAACTTACGACTGGGAAAACTGCGACCTTTATGCCAATGACCAAGAGTTGTTGGAATTCAAGGTTTATGCACAGGAAAAATACTTTGACGAAATGTATAAAGCCATGCGTGACGCCGGTTGTAAAATCCCGATTACCGGTACAAACTGGACAAAAGCGGGCGGCAACATTAAGTCACATCTTAATATGGACTTTCCCGACAGCCACCACTATTTCTATTCATGGACTTGGGGCAACACCGAACGTGTTTGCGCACATAGGCAAATAACCTCCGTTCCTTTTGTATTCCCCGGCATGGCAAAAATGAAGATTGCCAATAAGCCGTTCTTCATTTCCGAATGGGATAATCCGTGGCCGAACTCCTACCGTGCAGAAGGCCCGATTTACTATGCCGCAGTCGGCGCATTACAGGGTTGGGCAGGTTTTGCAATTCACACCTATGCTTACGGCACCCGTCTTGATGAAATGAAGGTTTTGGGCCGTGAACAGTCAAGCCCCGTAGGCGGTGTACCTTACCGTGAAGGTATTTTCTCCGTATGGAACGACCCGGCTAAATTCGGTCTTTTCTATCATGCCGCACTTATTACAAGAAGATGTGATATTACTCCGGCAAACAAAAAGGTTGCCGTACAGACCGACGGTTTGGGTAAGATTTATACAAAGGCATTTGCAGGCGGTCTTGAACAGCACCTTTGCGCAAGTGTATTTGACGGCAAAATCCCCGAAGGTTATGACGAAATTGTCGGCGAACAGGACGATATCGCCCACGAAACCCCCGGTATTATTATGTCGGATAACGGTCAGATGTGGCGTGACCTTAAAAAGAAAGTCGGTGTTATTGATACCGAGCGCACCAAGGTTGTTTACGGTTCTCTTTCCCGTGGCGGCGCTGCTGCTTCAACAAGAAAGAATACCGATACCGGCATTGAACTTAACGGACTTACCGTTAATGCAAAGGTTGACTTCGGCGTAATCGCTATGTCTTCACTTTCCGATGCTCCGATTGAACATTCCGATAATATTCTCATTTCCGCAATCGGCCGTGCCCGCAACACCGGCGCACAGTTTGACGGCGACAAGATGATTGAACTCGGTCAGGCACCCATTATGGCGGAAGTTATCGATGCGGATATTCACCTTAAAATCGATGACGGCGACAAGATGCGTGTTTGGGGCGTTAATGCCGAAGGTTACTATGCAGGCAAGTTGCCCACCACTTATGAGGACGGCATTCTTTCGTTCCGTATCGGTGACGAAATGAACCCTGCTTGCTATTATCTTATTGTTAAAGAATAATCTTTTTTGAAAAAAGCGCTTTGACCGTAAAAGAATAAATAAAAACCCGTAACATTTTGCTACGGGTTTTATTTTTTAATCTCTTTCTTGTTGTTTTTTAATTTCTTTAAATCCGCTTATCGGGTAACCTTGTGCAATTACGGGGAATTCGTTTTCGGTGTCGGCGGTCGGCTGAACATCAAATTCGCTGAAATTCCACTCGGTAACCGTGTCGTATAAATCACTGTTTTGATTTACTGCGGGAATTACCGCAATTTGCCTTTTCGGTTTTCTTTTAAGTGCCATATTTATCCCTCCCGAATTATTTTTCCCTGAATTCGCAAAAGGACTATGCCAAAAAGAGTAATTTTACCATATTACCCCTTTGACATTGATTATATGTTATGATATAATATCTGTGTCTAATTTATCCTTTGGAGGAGAAACAATGCTTGATATTAAATTCATTTGCGAAAATCCCGAACTTGTAAAAGAAAACATAAAAAAGAAGTTTAAAGAAAATAAACTTTCGCTGGTTGACCGGGTTATCGCCGCATATAAGGAAAAATGTGCCACACAGACGGCGGCAAACGAACTGCGTGCAAACCGTAATAAAGTAAGCAAACAGATAGGTGTTTTAATGCAGCAGGGCAAACGGGAAGAAGCCGAAGAAACAAAACTTCTTGTTACCCGTCAGGCAGAAGAACTTAAAGCACTTGAAGAAAAGGAAGAAGAACTT
>JAZLFY010000063.1:0-1751 GCA_045616025.1 Acutalibacteraceae bacterium
TCGGGTCGCCAAACGCCCCAGGTTCAATTATTATAAATGCGTGGCAGGAGCCGGCGCCTTTCTTTTCAATACGGACATGGTGATTGGATGTTTGCCCCTGCGACAGTATTGCCGTAAAGATTTCACACATCATACCGAAACCGTACCCTTTGTGACTGCCCGTTTCTTCCTCACTGCCGCCAAGCGGTAAAATACCGCCGCCGCGTTTTGCAATAATATTATCAAGTACCCGTTTCGAATCGGAGCAGGGCATACCGTTTTCGTCAACCGCCCAACCCATCGGCAAGGGTTTTTCCTTTTTTGCATATAATTCAAGTTTTCCGCGTGTTACAACCGTGGTTGCCGCATCAAACCAGAAAGGATGCGGGTCTGCCGGTACTGCCATTGCAATCGGGTTAGTACCCAAAACGGGCCTTTTTGAATAGGTCTGTACCATCATGGCTTCGGTGTTGGTCATGGAAAGAGCAATAAAGCCCTGCTCTGCCGCAAGTTTGGTGTAATATCCTGCAATACCGTAATGGTTTGAATTTCTTACACTTACAATTGCCATACCGCATTTTTTTGCCTTTTGTATGGCAAGTTCAACCGCTTTTGTCGAAATTAGTTGTCCCATACCGTCGTGTCCGTCAATAACTGCGGAAACGGGTGTTTCAAAAACAACTTCGGGCTTTGAATCTTTATGTATACTGCCGTTCATGGTTTGGGTGTAATACCGCCACATTCGTTGAATACCGTGTGATTCAATGCCGTAAACATCGGCAAGACTTAATACCTTTGATATTGTTTTTGCATCCTCTGCCGAAAAACCCATTTTTTCAAATGCGGTTTTGCAAAAGTCATACGCCTGCTTTGCAGGAACTTTAAATTCTGCCATAAGTACCCTCTTTTTGTTTCAATAAGTTTTAAAAAATCGACTTTAACAAATACATTATAACATAAAAACGGCATATTACCATTTAAAAAAACGACACATTAAGTGCAGGATATGTTTATATTTTAAATTGAATTAAGCCGTGTTGTATGGTAACATATTCATATAAAATATAAGGATGTGTTCTAATGGAGAAAAAATGGTGGCAGGAAGCAGTGGTTTATCAAATTTACTGCAAAAGTTTTTGCGACAGTAACGGTGACGGAATAGGCGATTTAAGAGGCGTTATAAGTAAACTTCCCATGATTAAGGAACTCGGCGCCGACTGTATCTGGTTTAATCCGCTTTATGTAAGCCCTATGGTTGATAACGGTTATGATATTGCAGATTATGAGGCAATCAACCCTATGTTCGGCACAATGGACGATTTTAAAGAACTGCTTGAAAAAGCCCACTCAATGGGAATAAGGGTAATAATGGACCTGGTGCTTAATCACACCTCGGACGAACATAAATGGTTTAAGGAGTCAAGAAAATCAAAGGATAACCCATACCGTAATTTTTATTACTGGCGCCCTGCAAAACCCGACGGCAAAGAGCCGAACAACTGGGGAAATTATTTTTATGAGGGCAGGGGAAGTGCCTGGCAGTATGACGAACTGACGGGTGAATACTATCTTCATAATTATTCCTATAAAATGCCCGATGTTAACTGGGAATACGAGCCGCTTCGTCAGGCAATGTATAAAATGATGCGTTTCTGGCTTGATATGGGAATTGACGGTTTCCGTCTTGATGCGGTCAACCGCCTTAAAAAGCCCGAGGGCTTGCCCGATTCCCCCAATCCCCCCACACCGCCCGTCGGTATTCACGGTTATGT
>JAZLFY010000064.1:0-2734 GCA_045616025.1 Acutalibacteraceae bacterium
GAGAAATAATTGGTTAATTTATCGGCATAGTAGAATTTATAGTATCCCTCCACCGCTAAAGCGGTCCCCCTCCCTTTAGGCAAGGGAGGCGTTAGATTGTTCGGTTAATTCATTTTGACAAAAAAACACGGGTTATCCCCGTGCTTTTTTGTTTTGCTATTACTTAAAATATCTTTCAAGCAAGCCTTTAAATGCCTTACCGTGGCGGGCTTCGTCGCGAGTCTATCTCTTGAAACCCGCAAAATTGCGTGCGTAGCAAATATAACGCCGAAAATTGCACCCCCGACTCGCACCAAAAGCCGACCAAATAAAAAATATTGCGTTTTTAGAAATTTGTGCTATAATATGCTTGTCACACAAATTTAATCAATGAATCAAAGGGAAAAGTCTCTCTATTTTTATATAGGGATATTTTACCCATTTTCAACTAATTCTAAATTTGGTAAAAATGCAGATTTCAGTATTAGTTGAATTGGGAGAGTTTTCCTTTTTCATTGATTTTGTGTGACAACAAACGAGGTCTGCATTTTTCGGTGTGCTGACTTCGGTTGGCACACTTTTTTGCTTTTTCAGTACTGATATTAAAAAAGGAGAATGATTATGTATAATAACATTGGAAAAAAAATAAAAGCATTAGCAAAGGTATGCTGTTGGATAGGAATTATTGCTGCTGTCATAAGCGGAATAGTAGTAATGGTTGCTGGATACGATGAAATTTTTATTCTTATAGGATTGTTAGTAATGGTAGCAGGAGGAGTTTTGTCTTGGGTTTCTTCGTTTGTTCTTTACGGTTTTGGTCAATTAGTAGATAATAGTGATTTATTGGTTGTGGGCAATAAAACTGTTAATACACCTAATGTAAAGAGCAATTATCAGCAAGATACAACTAATCAAAATGTTGAAACTCATAAAGGAACATGTGAATTATGCGGAGCAACAGATATTGATGTGACATACTGTAAAATAGTTGATAACTTAGGAACAAGATATCGTAATATCTGCAATAGTTGTAAAGAAAAAAATAATGCAACACCATACAATAAATGATTTAACAATTTATTGAAAAGCAAAAAAGCAATACAAATTCAAGTAAATAAAACAAAAATCATCCGAAATAAAAACGGAGGCGGTTTAATAATACCGTCTCCGTGAAATTATAGGTTGATTATATTCATATTCCGTGATATAATTTTTTCGGTGCAAATGCACCCTTAAAGGCTACCATAACGGTAATAGGCGGTTTGGTCCTCTTTTTATGAGAGGGCGTTCGCCCTCTCTGTATTTGAGGGGGTGATGCTATGGAGTATTATTTCCTTGTGATTTTAGTACTGATTGCAGCCACAGGCTACATAATAAGCATAAAAAAATAAACCGCCCCGCTCTCCAAAGTTAGGCGATTTATTTTTCGTTAATTTTGAGGGCTGACCGTCTATTCGGTAGCCTTTCTGTTTTTATTATAACAGTTTATTCGTATTTGTCAACCGTTATTACTTAAAATATCTTTCGAGCAAGCCTTTAAATGCCTTACCGTGGCGGGCTTCGTCGCGAGCCATTTCGTGGACGGTGTCGTGGATAGCGTCAAGACCTAATTCCTTTGCAAGTTTTGCAAGTTCGGTCTTGCCTTTGGTTGCGCCGTTTTCGGCTTCTACGCGGACGGTTAAATTCTCTTTGGTGGAGGGGGAAACAACCTCGCCTAAAAGTTCGGCAAATTTTGCGGCGTGTTCTGCTTCTTCAAGTGCCGCTTTTTCCCAATAAAGACCGATTTCGGGATAACCCTCACGGTGGGCAACACGGGACATTGCAAGGTACATACCTACCTCACAGCATTCGCCGTTAAAGTTGGCACGGAGTCCCTCAACTATTCTTTCGTCTACACCCTTTGCAACACCTACTGTGTGTTCTGCCGCCCAGGACATATCGCCCGACTGCTCTTCAAACTTAGATGCAGGTGCGTGGCATACCGGACATTCTGCCGGTGCTTCTTCGCCCTCATAGGTGTAACCGCATACTAAACATACAAATTTTTTCATTTTTCTTTTCCTTCCTTTAATTTGCATTTATTACACACACCGTAAACGGTGGTTATTACATTACTCGGTTTAAAACCGTTATCAAGTGCGGCGCAAAAAGCCGCCGTATCGGGCATAAAAACATCCTGCGTTTTACCGCAAACGGTACAGTGCAGATGTATATGTTCTTTTAAATTGCCGTCATAATGAAGCGCCCCATCGCCAAAATCAAGCGACAGAATTTCCCCCGTTTCGCACAAGTTTTCAAGATTTCTGTAAACCGTGCCCAAACTGATATTAGGTATTGTTTTTTTTACCGCACCGTAAACCTCTGCAGCGGTGGGGTGGGTGTTTGTACCCTTTAAAAATTCTTTTATTGCTTCACGCTGTTTGGAAAAGTTAGCCATATTTCACCTCAAATATAGTAATTATTCCTATTTTTATTATATTTACTTTTTATTAAATGTCAAGTGTTTTCTTGACTTTTTGATTATGAAACATTAAAATATTAGTGAAGTACAAACATCCGGAGGATTATATGAATACCAACATTTCAGAGTCGGTAATAAAACGGCTTCCCCGTTATTACCGCTTTTTAAACGACCTTAAATCCGAGGGGATAATGCGCATTTCATCTGCCGAACTTTCAAAGCGTATGAATGTTACGGCAAGTCAGATTAGGCAAGACCTTAACTGCTTCGGCGGCTTCGGTCAGCAGGGTTACG
>JAZLFY010000065.1:0-9865 GCA_045616025.1 Acutalibacteraceae bacterium
AATCGGGTAAATTACCGAATAAAAATAGTAAAAATAATAATTGACAAACGGCTGTTAAGGTAGTATAATTTTTGCATAAACTTTCAATTATTATGAATATTTATGCATAAAGTTGAAAACCCGTAACGGAAAGAGGGATAAATTATGGTGAAAGTATTTATTGACGGCAGCGCAGGTACCACGGGACTTAGAATTTACGAGCGCCTTGCAAAGCGAAAAGATATTGAACTTATTATATTAAGCGAGGAACTACGGAAAAACCCGTCGGCGAGAAAAGAAGCACTTAACAGTGCAGATATTGCTTTTTTATGTTTACCCGATGCGGCGGCAATAGAAGCCGTAAGTTTTCTTGAAAATCCGAACTCGGTTATCATTGATACTTCGACTGCCCACCGAACAAATCCCGATTGGACATACGGTTTCCCCGAACTTACAGGGCAAAGAGAAAAGATAGCCGTTTCCAAAAGAATTGCAAACCCGGGATGTCACGCAAGCGGTTTTATTTCACTTATAGCACCGCTTGTTGAAAAAGGAATTATTGACAAATCGGAAAAACTTACCTGCTTTTCCCTGACCGGATATTCGGGCGGCGGCAAAAAAATGATTGCCGATTACGAAGCAGAAGAAAATTTGGAGATTTTATCTGCACCACGGGTTTACGGTTTAACCCAACAGCACAAACATCTTCCCGAAATGAGTAAAATATGCGGCCTTGATAATTTGCCGATTTTCTCACCGATAGTTTCGTCATTTTATTCGGGGATGGAAGCGGTTGTACCGCTTTTTGCAACACAAATAAACGGCGATATTCAAAAAATCAAATCGGTTTATAAGGAATATTACATAGGAAAAACCGTTTATTTTTGTGAGGATGCGGACGAAAGCGGCTTTTTATCGGCAGGCAAAATGTCGGGCCGTGACGATATGGAAATATGTGTTTTCGGAAACAGTGACAGAATTACACTTGTTTCGCGTTTTGATAATTTAGGCAAAGGTGCTTCGGGTGCTGCAATACAGAATATGAACATTGTTCTCGGTATTGATGAAAATACCGAACTTAATATAGGAGGATAGCGTGAAAATTCACGCTAAAAATATAAAGACGCCTGTTTCCCGCCGTTTGCACGGCAACCGAAACAGATGCGAAATAATCACCATTTCGGTGAATTTTCATCGCATTTTGTGTCTTTAAGAAAGAAATGGTGATTAATATGGAAATTATTAAAGGCGGCGTGTGTGCCGCAAAAGGATTTAAAGCAAGCGGTATTCACTGCGGAATACGCAAGAACAAAACGAAAAGAGATATTTCTCTTATTTTCAGCGAAGTGCCGGCAACTGCGGCGGCGGTTTACACCACCAATTTGGTTAAAGGCGCTCCCCTTACCGTTACAAAAAAGCATTTATCCGACGGCAAGGCGCAAGCGGTTATCTGCAACAGCGGAAACGCCAACACCTGTAACGCAAACGGTATTGAAATTGCCGAAAAAATGAGTGAACTTACGGCAGATGCGCTTAAAATATCCGCAAATGATATAATTATTGCTTCAACGGGCGTTATCGGTCAGCCGCTTAATATTACACCTATTAAAGACGGTATTCCCGAACTTGTTAAAACACTGTCAACCGACGGAAACGATTATGCCGCAGAGGGTATAATGACAACCGATACCGTTTTAAAGAGCATTGCGGTTGAATTTACGGCAGGCGGAAAGAAATGTCATATCGGCGGTATTGCAAAAGGAAGCGGTATGATACATCCCAATATGGCAACCATGCTTGTATTTATTACAAGTGATGTTGCAATATCCGCAGAAATGCTTCAAAAAGCACTCTCCACAGATATTGCCAACACCTTTAATATGTTAAGTGTTGACGGTGACACATCAACAAACGATATGGTTTGTGTTATGGCAAACGGACTTAGCGGCAATGCCGAAATAACAAAAGAAGATGCCGACTACTGCGAATTTATGAAGGCACTTAACACCATTACCGTTCACCTTTGCCGTATGATAGCAGGTGACGGCGAGGGCGCAACCAAATTGCTTGAATGTACCGTAAGCGGTGCAAAAAACGAAAGCACCGCAAAAACGGTTGCCAAAAGTGTAATATGTTCAAGTCTTACAAAGGCGGCTATGTTCGGCGCCGATGCCAACTGGGGCAGAGTTTTATGTGCGATAGGATACAGCGGTGCCGATGTTGATATAAACAAAATCGGTGTATCTTTTAAAAGCAACAAAGGAACTATAGAGGTTTGCAAAGACGGTGCAGGTGTTGAATTTTCCGAAGAAAAGGCAAAAGAAATCTTGCTTGAAAAGGAAATTGAAATAAAGGTTTCACTCGGAAGCGGAAACGCAACCGCCAAAGCGTGGGGTTGCGACCTGACTTACGATTATGTAAAAATCAACGGTGATTACCGTACATGATAGGAGAAATTACTATGAATGAATCGTATTCGAATTCAGAACGCGCGGAAGTTTTAACCCAAGCCCTCCCCTATATCAAACGCTATGTCGGAAAAATTGTTGTAATTAAATACGGCGGAAATGCCATGATAAACGAAGAATTGCAACAACAGGTAATGCAGGATATTGTTCTGCTTCGGCTTATCGGTGTTAAGGTGGTTTTGGTTCACGGCGGCGGTCCCGAAATAAGCAAACTTATGGAAAAGCTCGGTAAAAAAGCCGAATTTGTTGACGGACTTCGTGTGACCGACGAAGAAACAATGGATATTGTTCAAATGGTACTTGCCGGAAAAATCAACAAAACTCTTGTAAATCTTCTTGAAATGACGGGAGGCCGAGCCATAGGCATTTCGGGTATGGACGGAAGACTTATTGAAGCAAAGATGCAGGACAAAAGACTCGGCTTTGTCGGTGAAATTACAAAGGTTAATATTTCGGCGGTTACCGACCTGCTTGAAAAAGAATACATACCCGTAATTTCCACTATCGGATGTGACAAAAAGGGAAATTCTTACAACATTAACGGTGATACCGCCGCGGCATATATTGCAGGTGCTTTGGGTGCCGAAAGACTTATAATGATGACCGATATTGTCGGTGTTCTTATGGATAAGAACGACCCGTCTTCACTTATACCCGAACTGGATATTAAAGAAGCCGCAAAACTGAAAACCAAAGGCATTATTGCCGACGGTATGATACCCAAAGTTGACTGTTGCATAACCGCCATTAAAAAGGGTGTCCAAAAGGTTATTATAATGGACGGCAGAGTTCCCCATTCAATACTTATGGAATTGCTTACCGATGAGGGTGCGGGAACAATGATTTACGGAGGAAAAGATGAATAATATAATTGAAAACGACAAACAGTTTATTGCCGGTACATACAACAGATTTCCGGTAAACATAGTAAAGGGCAAGGGTTCGCTTGTTTACGATAATAACGGAAAAGAATATATTGATATGGGCTCCGGAATAGGCGTTACATCATTCGGTATTGCGGACGAAAAATGGCAGGCGGCAATAACCGGACAAATCTCAAAAATTCAGCATATGTCTAATCTGTACTATACAAACCCGTGTGTTGAATTAGCGGAAATTCTTTGCAACAAAACCGGTATGAAAAAGGTGTTTTTCTCTAATTCGGGTGCCGAAGCAAACGAATGTGCCATAAAGGCGGCAAGAAAATACGCCGCCGAAAAAAACGGTGACGACTGCTTTACGGTAGTAACAATAAACAACGGTTTTCACGGCAGGACAATTACAACCCTTGCCGCAACGGGGCAGGAACATTACCACGAATTATACAGACCGCTTACCCCCGGTTTTGTAAACATAAATCCCGATATAAAAGAACTTGAAGATTTGGCAAAAACAACCAAAATTGCCGCCGTTATGATTGAGTGCATACAGGGTGAAGGCGGTGTACTGCCGCTTAAAGCGGACTTTATAAAAGCCGCAGATAAATGGTGCAAAGAAAACGGTGCGCTTTTAATTGTTGACGAAGTTCAAACGGGAAACGGGCGCACGGGAATGCTTTATTCTTATATGAATTTCGGCATTAAACCCGATATAGTATCTACCGCAAAAGGTCTTGCAGGCGGTCTGCCGCTTGGCGCAACACTTTTAGGTGAAAAGGTTGAAAACATTTTCGGCTTCGGCGACCACGGAAGTACATTCGGCGGAAACCCTGTTTGCTGTGCCGCGGCAATAAGCATTATTAACAGAATTAACGATAACTTGCTTTCGGAAGTAAAAGAAAAAAGCAAATTGATTTTCTCTTTGTTAGAGGGTGCCGACGGTGTAGAGTCGGTCAGCGGTTTGGGACTTATGGTAGGTATTAAAACCGTAAAACCTGCCGGTGAAGTAGTAAAGGAATGTATTGAAAAAGGGGTATTATGTCTTACCGCAAAAGACAAGGTAAGATTACTTCCTGCCCTTAATATTCCGAAAGAAACCCTTAAAAAAGCGATTGAAATTATAAAATCGGTATGCGCGAAACAGGTGTAAAAAATGTTCGATAAAAGTATTAAAAAAGTTGTGGTAATAGGCAGCGGCCCTATTGTTATAGGTCAGGCGGCTGAATTTGACTATGCAGGTACCCAAGCATGTAAAATCTTAAAACGGGAAAATGTCGAAGTCGTTCTTGTAAACTCCAACCCCGCAACCATAATGACCGATAATTCCATGGCGGATGAAATATATCTTGAGCCATTAACGCTTGAAACACTTAAAAGAATTATCGAAAAAGAAAATCCCGATTCAATTCTTGCAGGTCTTGGCGGTCAAACGGGACTTACAATGGCTATGGAACTTGATAAATGCGGTTTTCTTGAAAGCCATAATGTACGGCTCCTCGGCACAAATGCCGACAGTATAAGCCGCGCGGAAGACCGACAATTATTTAAAGACAGTATGGATGCCGTCGGTGTGCCCACAATCGCATCGGACACCGCAGAAAGTCTGGAAAGCGCCATAAATATTGCAGACGAAATCGGTTATCCGGTTATTATTCGTCCTGCCTTTACATTGGGCGGTGGCGGCGGCGGTGTGGCATATTCACACGAAGAAATGAAAACTGCCGCTCAAATCGGGTTGGATGCCTCCCCTATTCATCAGATTTTGGTGGAAAAGTATATTGTAGGTTGGGAAGAAATTGAATTTGAGGTAGTCCGTGATGCATCGGGTAAAGCAATAATTGTTTGCAGTATGGAAAACATCGACCCTGTCGGAGTTCATACGGGCGATTCGGTTGTTGTTGCCCCTGCGCTTACCCTTAACCAAAAAGACCTTAATATGCTTATTAAGGCATCGCTTGACATTGTTGAAACCTTAAAAATAGAGGGCGGATGCAACTGCCAGTTTGCCTATAATCCCAAAACAAGCGAATATTATGTTATTGAGGTTAACCCGAGGGTTTCACGCTCGTCTGCACTTGCAAGCAAAGCAACCGGTTACCCCATTGCCAAGGTTACCACAATGATAGCGCTTGGATATAAACTTGACGAAATTAATTTTGACGAAAATGCAGTCGGCACGGCGGCGACCGAGCCGGATGTTGACTACATCGTTCTTAAATTCCCCCGTTGGCCCTTTGATAAATTTACAAATACAAGCCGAAAACTCGGAACACAGATGAAAGCCACGGGCGAGGTTATGGCTATCGGTGCAACCGTTGAGGAAGCACTTATGAAAGCGGTGCGCGGTGCAGAAATAAAGCAGGAAACATTAAACCGTGTTTCCAAAACCGGAAAGCCGCTTACCGAAAGACTTAAACGGATAAACGATGTTCGTATGTTCACAATATTCGAGGCACTTAAATCGGGTGTTTCGGTTGAAGAAATATGCCGAATTACAATGATAAATCCGTTTTTCATTGAAAAAATGAAAAATCTTGCAGATTTTGAAAGCAGAATAGCAGGCAGTTTAAGCAAAGAGCAGTACATTGAGGGTAAAAAATTAGGATATACCGACCGTGCTTTAAGGGAACTGTCGGGTGTAGAACTGCCCATGCATCTTAATGCACACTACCGTGCGGTTGACACCTGCAAAGGTGCTTTCGGCCCTACCGCATATTACTATTCGTATTTTGACGAAAACGAAAAAGCAGAAGAACAAACAGCCGGTGCAAAGAAAAAAATACTTGTTCTCGGTGCAGGACCTATCCGCATAGGTCAGGGTATTGAATTTGATTACAGTTCGGTAAAATGTGTTGAGGTGCTTCGCAATCTCGGATACGAAGTTATTATTATCAATAACAACCCCGAAACCGTTTCTACCGACTATGATACCGCAGACAAACTTTATTTCGAGCCGGTAACCGCAGAAGATGTTATGAATGTTATTAACACCGAAAAACCGCTTGGTGTTGTTGTTGCATTCGGCGGTCAGACAGCCATTAAACTTGCCGAATATCTTGACAAAAACGGTGTCACCATTTTAGGCACTTCTGCCGAGGGAATTGATATTGCCGAGGACAGAGAAAAATTTGATGCTTTTCTTGAAAGTATAGGTATTTGCCGTCCGAAAGCAGGTACGGCAAATACGGTAGAAGAAGCGCTTAATGCCGCAAGCACACTCGGTTTCCCCGTACTGCTTCGCCCCTCTTATGTTATCGGCGGTCAGGGTATGTGCGTGGTACGAAGTGAAGAAGAAGTAAAAACCTATATGGAAGCCATACTTTCGGGCGGAATTACAAACTCGGTACTTGTTGACAAATATATGCCGGGCACGGAATTGGAGGTTGACTGCATATCAGACGGAACTACCGTGCTTATACCCGGAATTATGGAACACATTGAGCGCGCAGGTATTCACTCGGGCGACTCGATAGCCGTTTATCCGCCCTATAACCTTTCAAAACCGATGACCGAAAAAATTTGCAGGGTTTCGGTTGATATTGCAAAAGGACTCGGCACAAAAGGAATTGTAAATATTCAGTATCTTGTTTACGAAAATGAACTTTATGTTATTGAAGTAAACCCCCGTGCAAGCCGTACCGTTCCTTATATAAGCAAAGTTACGGGAATACCGATGGTTGAACTTGCAAGCCGTGTTATGCTTGGCGAAAAACTTTCAGATATGGGATATAAAAACGGTCTTGCACCCACGGCAAAATACTATGCCGTAAAAGTTCCCGTTTTCAGTTTTGAAAAAATAACCGATGCAAATTCCATTATGGGACCTGAAATGAAATCAACAGGAGAGGTACTTGGAATCGGTCACACCAAAACCGAAGCCCTTTATAAAGGTCTTACCGCAAGCGGTGTTGATGTTCATTCAAGCGACAAAAACCACAGAAAAGGAATTCTTATTTCGGTTGAAGATTACGATTATTCAGATGCAATAAAACTTGCCGAAAAGTTTGCCGATTTAGGTGTAAAACTTTATGCAACACCCGACACGGCAAACGCCATAAGAAATCGCGGTATGGAGGTAACAACCGCCCATAATGTTTGGGAAAACAACGATATTTACGATTTGCTTGAAAACGGTGATGTAAATTATGTTGTATATACCGGTGCCGTTATGGACAGTTCTGTGGGTGATTTCCGTAATCTGCACCGCAAGGCAATGAATTTGGGAATTGCGTGTATGACCTCCATTGATACAGCCCTTGCACTTGCCGATGTGGTAAGCGCACAGTACAATCAGTCAAACACACATCTTATTGACATAAACAAGTAGGTGAATAAAATATGGGACTTAAAGGAAAAAACTTTTTAAAATTACTTGATTTTACGCCCGAGGAAATAGCAGAGTTTCTTGACCTTGCGGCAGAACTGAAAGATAAAAAGAAAAAAGGAATTTCTCATAAATTATGTGAGGGTAAAAACATTGCCCTGATTTTTGAGAAAACAAGCACACGAACCCGCTGTGCTTTTGAGGTAGCTGCCATTGACCTTGGTATGCACCCTACATATCTTGACCCGTCAGGCTCACAAATAGGCAAAAAAGAAAGCATTGCCGATACGGCGCGTGTGCTTGGCAGAATGTTTGACGGTATAGAATATCGGGGCTTCGGTCAGGAAATTGTTGAAGACCTTGCAAAATATTCGGGAGTGCCGGTATGGAATGGACTTACAAACGAATTTCACCCCACCCAGATATTGGCGGATTTTCTGACAATTCGGGAACATTTCGGAAAACTTGAGGGCAAGAAACTTGTCTATATGGGTGACGCAAGATACAATATGGGTAATTCACTTATGGTGGGTTGCGCCAAAATGGGTATGCACTTTGTTGCCTGCGCACCGAAAAAGTATTTCCCGAACCAAAATCTTATTGACGAGTGCCGAAAAATCGCAAAACAGACGGGTGCCGTGCTTGAATTTGAGGAAAACCCGACAGTTGCAACAAAATGCGCAGATGTTATTTATACCGATGTTTGGGTATCTATGGGCGAGCCCGACGCCGTTTGGAATGAGCGCATAAAAGAACTTAAGCCCTATCAGGTTAATAAAGCGCTTATGGACAATGCAGGCAAACAATGCAGATTTATGCATTGTCTTCCCGCTTTCCACGACCTTAACACCACAATCGGTAAGCAAATTCACGAAAAATTCGGCATTAGTGAAATGGAGGTTACCGACGAGGTATTTGAAGGCGAACAATCTATTGTATTTGATGAAGCCGAAAACAGAATGCACACAATAAAAGCCGTTATGGCGGCAACACTTTAATAATTTTAAAGCATAAAAAACGACTGTAAAACAAAAGTTTTACAGTCGTTTTTGTTTTTAAAGAGATAAATTAAAGACCGTTTTTAATGCGTTCTTCAGCAAAGCGCTGTGCAATTACGCCTTCCGGCTCGCCGGTAGATTTAGACTCTTCAAGAATACCGTAAACAGTGTTATAAATATTTCTAACCTGCTTTAATACGTTTTCTTTATCATAGGTGGTAAATGCTTCCTGACCTGCGTTGATAACGCCGCCGCCGTTTATGATAAAGTCAGGTGCATAAAGGATACCTTTCTTTTTAAGTTCAAGACCGCAGTTATCGTCAAGCAACTGGTTGTTTGCGCCGCCTGCGATTGCTTTACATTTAAGTTGCGGAATAGTGAAAGGATTGATGATTGCACCGAGAGCGCAAGGAGCAAGAATATCGCATTCTGTTCCGAAGAAATCCTTTTCACGAACTTCTGTTGCATCAAGTTCTGCAATGGCTTTTTCCATTGCTTTGCGGTTGCTGTGAACACAAGCAACAACCTTTGCGCCGGCATCGTGAACGTGTTTTGCAACATCGTAACCAACTTTGCCGAGTCCCTGAACGGCAATGGTAAGACCGTTAAGGTCATCGCTGCCGTAGAGTGCTTTTGCGGTTGCTTTAATACCCTCAAATACACCGATTGCGGTGAAAGGTGACGGGTCGCCGCTGACATCCTTTTTGCCGACAACATACTTTGTTTTGCGCATCATATAGTCAACATCACGGGTGTCGGTGTTAACATCTTCTGCGGTGTAGTACATACCTTGAAGTGATTCAACCGCTTCGCCGTATGCTTCCATAAGTTCTTCTGTTCTCTGTGTCGGGTCGGCAATGATTACGCCTTTACCGCCGCCAAGCGGAAGCCCTGCTGCTGCATTTTTAAAGCTCATGCCTCTTGAAAGACGAAGAACGTCAAAAAGTGCATCGTCATAGGTCGGATAGGGCCAGAGACGGCAGCCGCCGAGTGCGGGGCCTAAATTTGTATTATGAACTGCGATAATACATCTAAGTCCTGCCTTTTCGTTCGTAAAGAACGCTACTTTTTCATGTCCGTATTCACGGATAAGTTCGAGATTGCTCATTTTTGTTTTCCTCCTGTTTTTGTTTTTTGTTTATTGGTTATCAGTTTTCCTATTTCTTCGCGCATTCGGTATTTAAGTACCTTTCCTGCCGCATTCATGGGGAAACTGTC
>JAZLFY010000066.1:0-2003 GCA_045616025.1 Acutalibacteraceae bacterium
ACAGATGACTTATGTTTTGAGGGCGGCATAAAATCTTATGTTGAATATATACTTGAAGGCAGTAAAAAAGACCGCCTTAATAAAGATGTAATTTATATTTCCGGCGACGGTAAAGACCAGACCGCCGAAATTGCACTTTTATGGTGTACCGGATACGATGCAAAAATAATCTCCTTTGCAAATACCGTTCATACTATTGACGGTGGTACCCACGAACAGGGCTTTAAAACAAGTCTTGCCCGTGTAATTAATAAATACGGCAAAAACTTTAAGTTTTTGAAAGACGGCGACAAAAACTTAAAGGGTGAGGACATAAACGAAGGTCTTATTGCCGTAATCAGCGTTAAACTTACCGATGCACAGTTTGAATCGCAAACCAAAGCAAAACTCGGTAACACCTCAATAGGTACACTTGTAAATTCCATTGTCGGCGACAAGATGTATCAGTATCTTGAAGAACATCCCGACGAAGCAAAAATAATTCTTAATAAGTCTATTGCTTCTTCAAACGCCCGTGAAGCGGCACAAAAAGCAAGAGATTTGCAGAGAAACAAATCGGGAATAGGCAATAAGGCAAGAATGCCCGAAAAACTTACCGACTGTATATCAAACGACCCGACAAAAACCGAAATCTTTATTGTCGAGGGTGACAGTGCAGGCGGCAGTGCGGTTGAGGGAAGAAACGCAACCTATCAGGCAATACTTCCTCTTTGGGGTAAAATGCTTAATGTTGAAAAGGCACGGGTTGATAAGGTTTACGGAAACGATAAACTTACCCCCGTTATTGTGGCACTCGGCACCGGAATTGCCGAAAACTTTGATATTGAAAAACTCCGTTACGATAAAATAGTTATTATGGCGGATGCCGATGTTGACGGAAGCCACATCAGAACACTTTTACTTACCTTCTTTTTCAGATATATGCCCGAACTTATCGAAACGGGACATGTTTATCTGGCACAACCTCCGCTTTACCGTGTAATGAAAGGCAAACAGCATTTTGATGCCTTTACCGACGAAGAAAAGGCGGAATATATTGAAAAATTAGGCGGCAATGCCGATGTTCAGCGGTATAAAGGTCTTGGTGAAATGAACCCCGAACAGTTGTGGGAAACAACACTTGACCCCGAAAGCAGAACAATGCTTCGTGTAACCATTGAAGATGCGGCGGCGGCGGACGAAACCTTTACAATGCTTATGGGTGAAGAGGTTGAGCCGAGAAGAAAATTCATTGAAGATAATGCGGTATTTGCCCGCGACCTCGATATTTAAGGAAAGGAGAGAGCATTATGGCTAAAAATCAGGAAAATACATATTGGCCCGAAGACGAACAGACCAATATTAAACCCGTAGAAATTACGGACGAAGTTAAAACGAGTATGTTGCAGTATTCCATGTCGGTACTCGTTGGCCGTGCTATCCCCGACGTGCGTGACGGATTAAAACCCGTTCACAGGCGTATCCTTTATACTATGTATGAAAACGGTCTTACCCCCGACAAACAGTACCGCAAGTGCGCCGATACCGTAGGTACGGTGCTTGGCCGTTACCATCCGCACGGTGATGCGAGCGTTTACGATGCAATGGTGCGTATGGCGCAGGACTTTTCTCTTAGATATCCGCTTATAGACGGTCACGGAAACTTCGGTAATATTGACGGTTATCCGGCGGCGGCTTACCGTTATACCGAATCAAGAATGAACCGTTTGTCGGTACATATGCTTGACGATATCGACAAGGATACGGTTGATATGGTACCGAACTATGACGACCGTATGAAAGAGCCGACCGTTTTGCCGGTTCGTTTTCCGCAACTGCTTGTTAACGGCTCGTCGGGTATTGCCGTTGGTATGGCAACCGAAATTCCGCCCCATAATTTAGGGGAGGTTATTGACGGTATGTGTTGTCTTATCGACAACCCCGAAGCCGATTTGCAGGAAATTTGTCAGTATATTAAGGGGCCCGACTTCCCGACCGGCGGTATAATTATGGGCAGAAGCGGT